>JAZSFY010000262.1:0-4032 GCA_045532415.1 Eubacteriales bacterium
AAAAAGCTTATAGATTCAATTGAATCTATAAGCTTTTTTTACTTGTTACACTCAAATTCCAAACCAAGAGCTGACGATAACGAAAACCAAGGCAATGGAAGCGCCAATGGATTTTGTCGGAACCTTGGTTTTGTTTATCAATGCCGCAATAATGCTGACAACTTCAGACAACAAAAAGCAACCAAATGCCGAAGAAAGGATAATGTGGCTTTGAATCTCGCCAAAATGGTTGTCGGTAAATAAAACAATAGAAAAGGGAACAAGGAAGCATAATAAGCCTATTAAAATAAGTACAAGCTTAATTATAAAAACGGATTTTTCGCTCATTATTTGAATTTAACCGCTGTACCGTAAACAATAACCTCAGCTGCGCCGTCCATAACGGCAGAAGAAGCAAAGCGAATGTTAACGATAGCATCTGCTCCCAACTGAGCCGCCTCGGCAATCATACGTCCTGTTGCAACATCTCTTGCCTCATTCATCATTTCGGTGTAACCCTTAAGCTCGCCGCCGACAATGGTCTTAAAACTTTGCATAATATCCTTGCCGATGTGCTTGCTTTGTATTGTGCTTCCGCGAACAAGGCTAAGCATTTCAAGCTCCTTGCCTGTAATGTAATCTGTGTTAACTAAAATCATAAAATTCACCCCTAAATTAATATAACATGATTATAATCGAAACAATTTAATAATTCAACATTAATTTGTAAATAAATAGAGCAGGTACAACAATCTGTACCTGCTCTCAAAAATTAACCTACTGTAATTTCAACAACACATTCATCGGATTCGCCGAGATATTCGTTGTAGGTGTAGGAGAAGGAATCGGTTCCGGTATAGCCCTTTTCGGGGTAATATACGAAATCGCCTTCCTCGTTCAAGGAAACAATGCCATGCTCGGGCTGTTTGAGAATTGTATAAAGCTCAAGCTTCTTTTCCTCGTTAAAGCTGCCGCGGAGTAAGGTGTCCTTAGCAGTAGAAAGCTTCAAGGCTTCTCTTGCATCGGGAGTGATGTCGAGATCGCCCTTAATGTAATGGTAGGTATAATCATATTGCATTCTGCAAAGAGGATCATCGCTGTAGCCCATTACGCTGAAGTTATCGCGGTCAGCATAATACATGTGGATGCCTTCGATAAAACCGTAATTAACGCCTGCAAGGAGATACTTCAAATACTGTCTGGTGTAGTTCTTGTCGCCGAAGCATTGATAGCTGTGTTCCATTTCAATGCTCATGCCGAGACGCTTTGTCATTTCAGCAGTAGAGGAAACTCTCCATTCGGGTGCATCGTTTGTAAATACATAGTTCATCTGCATACAAACTGCATCAAAGTCAAGGTCATTACCGATATAGAATCTGCAAGCCGCATAGTAGGGAATCCAGATATAGTTAACGCCGATTGCCTTTACAGCTTCGCCGATTTCCTTAACAACGTGAGAGTTGTCCTTTTCAAGGTGAATGCTTTCATCGATGTAGTTAACGCCGTCAAATACAATGTTTTTGTAATTACGCTTAGCGAATTCATCGGTGTAAAGCTTCAAATACCAATCGATAACCTTCTTTCTGTCAGCCTCAATGGTCATGTTTTCGCTTACGCCGTCGCCATCAACGTCACCAAAATCGGTAACAGTATCATGAAGTGTAAGAGTAGAAATATAAACCTTAACAGTATAATCGGGAATGTTCAATGCTTCCTTAACCTGACCGACAACCTCGTCAAGTCTGTCAAGACCGTTAACTCCGTTAAAGGTAATGTCATACAAATGATACCAGTCAGCCATAAAGCTTTCGGTATATCCCTTAACACCGGGAGTAGGATAGGAAAGTGCACCCCAGCAAATGAAGCCGTCGAACATTGTGTCGGTAATCTTGCCGTTTTCATCAAGGTGAGCAACCATGGGAAGAAGTGTAGATTCGTCGCCGTAGTCGGGAATATAAAGAATTTGGTGCTGAGAATTTACGGTAGAATTTTCGGTAGAAACATATTCAGCACGTTCGTCATTTGTGTAATAGATAACAGATTTAATACCGCTTTCGCTAATCTTCTTAACGCCGTCAGCGATAGCCTTGGTACCCAAAGCTTCCAATTCATCAATAAAGATAAACTGAGGATTCTTGGGTTCTTCAACTCTGAATCTTACAAATCTTGCCGCATAAGGTGTTTCGAGAGGGAAGTTGAAGGAAAGCTGTGTAGGCTCTGCATTTAAAACTTCATCCTGAGATAATGTGTAATTGCCAACCTGATACCAATGGTCGCCGTCCTCGGAAAGGTAAACTGTAATAAAGCTGGGTCTTGTAATACCGCTTGCTTCCTGCTCGAGCAAATGAACATTCAATTCCTCGATAGTGGAAAGCTTGCCAATATCATAGAAGAAGTCCAAGCAGTTGCTATATCCTACATTTCCGGTAGTAGTGTTATAAGAGAAGAAGTATTCACCGCCGTAGCAGTTGGTCGTGCTTGCTCTCTTGCCGTCTGCCAAGCCTTCAAAATCGAAGGGTGAATTTTTCACATGGTGAGGAGCGAGAACGCTTGTGGAATTGTGACGCATTGCAGCAACCTGCTGATTTGCACCGATAAGAAGGTTCTGCTTGGTGTTGAAATCAACATCAGAAGCATCCCAATAGCTATCCTCGGTAACGGTAGGGAAGCAAAGGTCGGGATAAATCTTGTCATCCTTGGGCTCGTTATATCCAACGTTGATTTCGATTTCCTCGATCCAATAATAAGCTTCCTCAACAGGAAATTCAAATCTAATAAATCTTGCTTCGATATATTCGGGCATCTTCAAGGTGTAGGTGTAATGCTCGCAATCCTGAGGCGCATACATTCTGCCTAAAAGATGATAAGATTTGCCGTTGTCATTAGATGCATAAACATCGATATAATCGGGATACTTAACGTTCAAGCCTGCGCCCAACGCGTAAACATTGAAGGAATAGATGTTTGCATAACGGGAATTGAGCTTCATGGTAATAGAAGGTGCGTCCTCGCCATTACCGCCAATACCAACCCAGCCTTTTTGACCAAAGAGCATCTTTGTTCTTGCCGCATCAGTCAAAGCCTTTTCATCCTTAGGCGCGCGGGAATCAAACTTACAATTCTTGAATGTATATTCTTGGTTCAAAGCAATATTTTTAATGCTGACAGGTGTTGCAGCCTTGCCCTTGGAAAGCTCCTTCCAAGCGGCTCTGTCGATGTTTTCGTTCTGGTAGGAAAGGGTAACTGTATCAACCTTTTCATCGGGAACAACATCAGCATAAATTTCGATTTCGTCAACGAAAACGAATACCCATCTGGGGTTTCTTTCTACAACGACTCTTATGTATCTGTAATCAACAGGCTTTTCGAATTTAATAGAAACGCTCTGCATAGATTGGTCGCGTGCTTCGGTAAATTTAGCTTCGCCAAGCTCGGTAAAGGTTTCGCCGTCATTAGAACCGGAAACAACCGCTCTTTTTGCCAAGCCAACGCCGTCGGTGTGCAATTCCAAGGAACGTGCAACAACCTCGGTAATGTTTCTGCCCTCGTCGCCAAGGTCGATAGTAGCATCGCAATGTGCAGGGCTAAAGCCAACAGTTCTTATATCGGTATAGTGAGCGCCAACATCAGGAATCTTGATACCGTCGGTCAACTGTTGATTAAAAATGTCGGGATAATCATTGTGAGCAGGGCTTGCCAAAGTGTAAGGCTTGCCAACGCTGATGAGAGTGCGGTTACCCTTCAATTCATACTTAGGGTCCTCCGAGGTAACGTCGGAAGCATCGTCAGTAGAAGGCATTTCCGAGGAAGTGATTTCGGGTAATGTTTCACCGCAGGCTGTTAATAACATAATAGATGCCAGTAACAATATAAAGAATTTTTTCATATTGCTTTTTTACCTTCCTTTAATATTTACGCCATTATAACTTAACTGATTTAAAAATGCAATACAAAATTTTATAATATTAACAATTTTACATTTTGACTAAAATGGCTGTTTTTTCACACCTTGACATCAAAAGCTTAAAGGGATATAAAAGTCGGATCGTAGCC
>JAZSFY010000118.1:0-1602 GCA_045532415.1 Eubacteriales bacterium
CCTTGTCAAAAAGGAAGCAGGCGACACAAGCGTGTATATCAACGGAATTACGGTTAAAGATAACAAATATTTGACTATTTCTGGGAATGCGGAATTTTCGGCAATCGAGGTTGACGAAACCGCATATTATGCCTATAAAAACCTAATTTGTGTTCCCGAGGGCGCAAAGCTTGTTGTAAACGGCGAAGGCTCGATTACCTTTAACGGTTACCACCCCAAAACCGACAACCCTGTATTTGCGGTTCAATACGGTGTTCTTTCCGTTGACGGATGTACCGTTAACGGTGTTGTAAAAAAGAGCGGTACATATGCTGTTGCAATTACCAACTACCTCGGCAACGTTACTATCAAAAACGGTAGCTTTAACGGATATAATCTTAGCGCCGATGAAATTGCTGCCGTAATGGTATTGGGCGGCGATACGGTTATAGAAAATGGTAGTTTTGAGGTTTTGGGTTCAGGCGTTAGCAATTACGGTTTGAAGGTATTCACCTCAAACAGCGACGTAATAATCGAACGTGGCGCATTTTATTCAAAGGGTATAAAAATGCCCACCGACAGTATGTCTCTTTCTCGCTATGCAGATTCCAACGAGCATATTGCAATGCTTGGCTCTACTGTCTATGAAACTTATGAAATTACCCAAACGAATATAGATAATAGTTACGTTAGACCTTTGAGAGTTTGCAAAATCGTCAAATCTGCATCTCTTACCGTTGATATTCCCGTAGCAGGCAACACCGTTGACAACACCCCTGAAATCTCCGAAGGAATCAAGGTTAAATCGGTTAAATGGTACGCCAACGGCTCGAAAATCCCCATGGCAAGCACCTCTACCTTTGCTTTAAATTCCACCTATTCGATAACAATCACAATCGAAGCCGATACAAACAATGCTCTTTGGGACGTAAATCTTTTCAAGGGTAAAATAAACGGCAAATCGGTTACTGTTACCTCGGTCACAGGCGGATATGAAATGTCCTTTGATTTCGGCAAATGTAAAAATACTCTTAATTCGGTTTACCTCACGGGACTTACAATGCCCAAAGAATTTGATTCCCCCGATCATTCTATAATTGCTGATACCGAATCAAGCGGAAAAATTTCGGTTTCCTCGGATATTTACTGGTATGAAGATGGGGTTCTTATGGAATCGGGCCAATTGTTCAAGCATAACAGTTATTACGTTATAAAGGTTCCGGTTTGGGCAGCCTCCAACAATATCTTTAACGTTGACACCGAAGGAACTCCTCTTTTGGATTGTTATATCAACGGTATGAAAGCATATTCCGAAAGCTATGAGGATAAAAACGGAACAAAATATGCCTTTATCGTTCTTGAATTGGGATACTTACACGGAACCGTAATAGAGCAGGTTTCTCTGAATATCGATATTCCCGTGGCAGGACAATATCCCCAATATAAGGCATACAGCGACGGTCAGTACAGCGAATATTATATCGACGAAAGTCAAAATGCATTTTATGAAGAATACATCGGCCCCAACGCAGGTGTATGCACCTATTATAAGATTCGCGGTGTAAGCTGGTATGACCTTACCGATTCAAGCTATGTATACGAAAACGAAACCTTTATTGCAGG
>JAZSFY010000249.1:0-6239 GCA_045532415.1 Eubacteriales bacterium
CCTGCAAGCTTAGCAAGACGTTCATGAAGCTTTTCCTTGTCGAAATCGCTTGTGGAAACCTCGAGAGAAGCGCGGATTTGAGCGATTCTGTTCTTGATTTCATTAGCATCGCCTGCGCCGCCAACGATAATTGTATTTTCTTTGTTAATCTTAACCTGTCTTGCATGGCCAAGTTGAGCGATAGTTGCTTCCTTAAGCTCAAGACCAAGCTCGGAGGAGATAACCTCGCCGCCTGTGAGGATTGCAATATCCTTAAGCATATCCTTTCTTCTGTCGCCAAAGCCGGGAGCTTTTACAGCAACACAAGTAAAGGTACCGCGGAGCTTATTAACAATAAGAGTGGAAAGTGCTTCGCCTTCAACGTCCTCAGCGATAATAACAAGCTTCATGCCGTTTTGAACAACCTGTTCAAGAACGGGAAGGATTTCCTGAACGTTGGAAATCTTCTTATCGGTAATAAGGATAGCCGCATCATCGATAACAGCTTCCATTTTATCTGTATCGGTTACCATATAAGGAGTGATGTAACCACGGTCGAACTGCATACCTTCAACAACCTCGCAGGATGTTTCGGCAGTTTTGCTTTCTTCAACGGTGATAACGCCGTCAGCAGTAACCTTTTCCATTGCATCAGCAATAAGAGTACCGATAACCTCATCAGCAGAAGAAACAGTACCAACACGAGCGATATCTGCGCTTCCGTTGACCTTCTGAGAAGAAGCCTTGAGGGATTCAACAGCAACTTCAACAGCCTTTGCGATACCCTTCTTAACTACCATAGGATTAGCACCTGCGGCAACATTCTTCATGCCCTCGCGGATAATTGCCTGAGCAAGGAGAGTTGCAGTTGTGGTACCGTCACCTGCAGCGTCGTTTGTTTTTGTGGAAACCTCACGAACAAGAGCAGCACCCATATTTTCGAATGCATCATCAAGCTCGATTTCCTTTGCGATGGTAACACCGTCATTTGTGATGAGAGGTGCGCCAAACTTCTTGTCAAGAACAACGTTTCTGCCCTTGGGACCAAGAGTTATTTTTACTGTATCGGCAAGCTTATCAATACCGCGAAGGAGAGCCTCGCGAGCTTCAATGCCGTTCTTAATATCTTTTGCCATAATTAATTACCTCCGAAATTACTCTACGATTGCAAGAATATCGCCTTGACGAACGATTATATATTCTTCACCGTCAAGCTTGATTTCTGTGCCGGAATATTTACTTGTGATAACCTTATCACCAACCTTAATGGTCATAACGATTTCCTTGCCGTCAACAACACCGCCGGGACCTACTTCGATAACTTCGGCGATTTGAGGCTTTTCTTTTGCGGCGCCTGTTAAAATAATACCGCTTTTTGTAGTTTCTTCAGCTTCGACCATTTTTACAACAACACGGTCAGCTAAGGGCTTGAGTTTCATTTAGGATACCTCCAATAGATTCTTATTTTTTACAAGTAAGGTTATATACCCGAAATATTAATAAATTATGTACATTCATACTATAATTTGTAAAGTATTAGCAATCACACGGCGCGAGTGCTAATTTTTAACACTTTATACACAGTTTTTTGCTTTTTCTCTCGGCACCATAGTGCCAAACCTACAAAAACAATGGTTCCGAATACACAACGTTTTGATTATATACGATTTTTTATAAAAAAGCAATATTTTCCTTTAAATTCATCGTCTTGGTTTAAAATACTGATAAAGGTTGCATTTTATCATACCGTTATAAAGGACACGCTTTTTATCGCTTCTTCTACCGAAATAACGCTCGAAAAGCTCGTCGGATGTGATTATATACAGCTGCCAAGACGGAACATTTGATTCAAATGCTTTTCCCATAGCCTTATATAGCTCTCTTGCTTCGGTTAAATCCCCTAGGCGTTCACCGTAAGGTGGATTGGTTATAATAGTGCCTCTTGCATTTTCAAGAGGGGAGGAAAAGGATTTTGCATCTCTTACCGAAAATTCGATACAATGCTCGACGCCTGCCTTTTTTGCATTATCCTTAGCAAGCTTTATCATTTCGGGGTCAATATCCGATGCGAAAATTTTGGTCAACGGAGGAGTTATTTCTCCTTTTGCCTTTTCCCTTTCGGTTTTCCAAACCGATTTGGGAATAAAGGGAAAGTCCTCAGCCGCAAATGTGCGATTAATTCCTGCAGGCATATTGCAGGCTATTTGAGCCGCTTCGATTGCTATTGTACCGCTTCCGCACAATGGATCGCAAATTATTACGTTATCTCTCATTCGCGAAAGCTTTACCATTGCCGCCGCAAGGGTTTCTCTCATAGGTGCCACGCCGCTTAGTGCCCGATAGCCTCTTTTATGGAGGCCTGCGCCGGTTGTATCAATCATAAGGGTAGCGGTATCATTAAGAATGAAAAACTCTATTTGATATTTTACGCCGGTTTCGGGAAAAATCTTGATATTATATTTTTCCGAAAGAGAATTTACAACTGCCTTTTTAATTATCTTTTGGCAATCGGGGATGGAAAACAGCTTTGACCGAATGGAATGGCCTTTTACGGGAAAAGCGTCATTCTTTCCGATAAATTGATGCCAAGGAAGGGCTTTTGTGCTTTCAAAAAGCTGGTCAAATGTGAATGCTTTGAACGAACCAAGCTTTATCAGAACACGCTCGGCTGTTCTTAATTTCAGGTTACACACCGCTATGCCCTCAATAGGCGCTTCAAAGGTTACTCGCCCATCAATGGTTTCCACACGTTTATAACCCAAATTATCTATCTCCTCGCCCAAGAGCCCCTCTAAGCCGAAAAGACAGGTTGCTACTAATTGCATTATACACTCCGTTTGTTTAAATTATTCTTTTGCAGATTTCTTCTTTTTTACAACAATTATAACCACAGCCGTAACGATTACAGCTATCAAAACAGCACCTAATACTATCCACAGGATAAGGTTGTTATCTGTTGAGGTTGTTTGCTGAGCATTGGAATTGTCAAGCATTTCATCAGAAGCTGTTTTTGCACCAACCATAAACTCGGAACACATTACAAAATTGTAATGCTCGGAATTGGTAAAGGTCAATCTAATATATCTTGCGGCAATAGGGCTCGCCTTTTCCAGAGTAAAATAAGCATAATTACCATCGTCTTGTATTTTGGGAATACCTACCAGCTTAAACTTCTTGCCGTCATCGGACGATGCAATCTGTAATTTTTCGGGAGCGCCGATGCCATATTTTTCATAATCGTTAAACTGAGCCATGAAATGAGTTATATCGTTACGAACCTCGCCCAAGTCGATTACAATACTCATTTTTCCGTTTTCATCTGCAAGATTGCTATGGAAAGCGTGCCATTCGGTACCTAAATCGCTGGAGCCGAGAACACCGTCGGTTAATTCCTTTCCGTTGATGTTCTGATATTCCTCTGCTGTACCGCCTGCACCAAAGGATTTTGATGCGGTATAGCTCTTTCCTTGGGATATCCATTCAACATTTTCGGGAATAACCATGGGATTTATAGGGTCGCGGTATTTATTAATATCTTCCTGTGTTAAGGTTTTTGTTGCATACTTATATGTAAGGTCATAAACATCTCTGCCATAACCCGAGGAAGAATAGCAAGCTTGATAATATACACCCGGAACTCTGTCCTGATAGTACATTTTCACAGAATCCATAGCCTCATTGTTCATGCCGTCTTCAAGATAAAGAAGATAGCGATTGAAATATTCCTTATCTGTTAATGCGCGGGCGTCAAGCTCCATTTCCATGGACATACCCAAGGAGGAAGAAGTCCTACAGCTAATCTCTACACGGTCACTGGCAGGCTGTTCCATCCAAAACAAATTTGGCTGCATACAAGCAACATCAAAGCCAAGCTGTTTCCATTGCTTATATCCGCTTGCACAATACCAAGGAATCCAAATGAATTTCAAGCCTAACGAATGAAGATATTTAGAAGTATATTGGAATAGCTCCACATCCTCGTTCATTGCAAGAAATTCCTCGAGCCAATAGAAGCCCACAAGCTCAAGATTTTCATAACCGCCTTGATTATAAAGCTTAATCTGCTCGTCGATTATCCATTTAACGGCATATTTACGGTCTTCCATTTTTGAGAAATTCAATTCTCGTCCGCCCAATGTACCAAATCTGGTTGCATTTATATTGGGATATAAAATTGTGAAAAATACACCTGCTTTTTTATCTTGGTTGCCCAACGCAGACTTTGTTTCACCAAAAGCCACCTCGAGAGCATCGACATTATATCCGTCTGCAAAGGTATCCTCTACATAAGCGGTCCAGTCGATGGCTTTTGTAGGATTGTTGGAGTCGGTGTGCATACGTGCGCCGGAGGGACCGTTACCCATGCAAGGCAGGAAAAGATAGCTATCAAAGAAAAAGTCCTCTAAATTTCCTGCGGCATCGTAATATCCAACATAAGGTCTTAAATCATTAACAGAATGTCTGCCCATACTGCTTCTGCCCAAATCGAATGTATAGGTCAAGCATACATTTTCATAACCGTTCAGCAAATCGGGAGAAGGCATTGCCGCAGAAGATGAAACTGAAAACACAGACAACATAGACATAATTACCGAAACAATAATTAACAAAGAAACTGTCTTTTTCATACAACCATTCTCTTTTCACAATATTTTTTCTATTTTACCATAACTATCCTTGATTTTCAAGTGTGTTATTGACAAACTGTAAGCGATGTGGTAGTATAGGATTGAAATCAGCCGAAAGGAGGCGATTAATATGACAAGCTTATATTTATCGGATGTCATTAATATCGCCTTGGGCTATTGGCTTTAAAGCTGTTTTATTTCACATCCGAATTTCGGGTGTGTTTTTCTTTTTCATTTGCACCCGAAAGGGTGCTTTTTTGATTTCGCGGAAAGAACCGCAAATATGAGCTAAAGCGAAAAATATTCATAAAAACAGGAGGACAATATGTTTAGCTCAAATTATTCAAACGTGAATCAAAAAAGGAGATATGCCGATTGAAAAGATTAAAATATTTATTATTATCCATGGAACCCAATACAGCCACATATACAGAAATGTATAACGGAAAAATGATTATTGATGACGGAACAGCAAGAGAGCCTTATGAGGATAACAGCGAAATTTATTATTATGATGACATCGGATTTGAAATCAGCTACACCAACAAGCTGTTAAAAGACCGACCGACTGTTAAAATAGCTATTCCTGCAGAAAGGTTAGGCATCGATATTTTTATTTCTGATAGCGAGGAGCCAAAAAAGGAATTTCTTAAATATGCCGATTCGGCAGCAGACTTTTGCTTGCGGTCATTTAAGAAATACCTAAATGAATTAAATGAAAGCCTACATAACAGAAGCCGACCTGTTGAAGAAAACGGAAAATATTTTGCTGCTGAAACAGGTGGAAAAATTCTCAAAAGAAACGGAGCATATTTTTCGGAACGTCCACAAAAGGATTATATCAACGGAAGCGGAATTTATGTTCATTTACTGAACGACGGTATAAACCGACCTCCAAAGATGTGTTTATGCTTTACTATACAAGTGCAATTGCCAAAACGAAAGCTTCGTAAAGCAATTCAAATGCTTTGCAAGGACCTTCCCGATGCAACATTACGGTTTATAAATGATTTTGATTTTGCAGGTCTTAATAAAGCGTTGCGATTGGCGGAACAGCAAAATTCAATTCGACAATGGTTGAAAAACAGCGAATATTGCGCTTTTATTGCAAACGGAAGTATTTTGCCAAGAGCAAATGGAACCGAGCTTCCGTTAAAGAATGCCATACCTTTTAAATCCACACCTAATGACGAAATTGAAATTTACGGAATAAAGGGAATGGGCTTCAAAAAAGGAGTTACGGTTATTACAGGAGGCGGTTATTCGGGAAAATCCACTTTGCTTGATGCAATTTCAGCAGGGATATACAACCATTGTATTGGTGACGGCAGAGAGCTTTGTATAACCGACGAAACAGCCATGATGATTGCCGCAGAGGACGGCAGATGTGTAAAAAATCTAAATATCTCACCTTTCATAAAATGGATTCCCGGTGGAAATACTAATAATTTCTCAACCGAACATGCATCAGGCTCAACATCCCAAGCCTCTAATATCATAGAGGCTATTGATATGAATGTAAAATTGCTTTTAATTGACGAAGACAAAAGCGCAACTAATTTTATGATTCGTGATGAAAAAATGAAGGAGCTTATTGCAAAGGAACCAATAACGCCCTTTACAGACCGTGTA
>JAZSFY010000197.1:0-2887 GCA_045532415.1 Eubacteriales bacterium
TGATTCGGTTACTGATAACAAAATATCTTTATTCATCAAAATATCATTAAAATGGAAAACAAGGCTGTTTGTTATAGCAAAATCCTTTATGGATGCATCGTATTTCGCCATTGAATAGGTTATAGAATTATTCTTAAAGTAGGTGCTGTCTGTCGATTCGTTATAATCCTTGTCATACAGCTTTGCAGAGGATAAAATTATGCTTGTATTTTCCAAAAGCTTGGGGTTAGGAAGCTGTTGATAGGTAGGAGCATAAACATATTTTTCGTCCGCTACATCCCACACAAAGCCTTGGTAATAAACAACGTCTGTCAACAGATAATGCTCTAAAATAATATCAACATTACCGTCGCCGTTTATATCCTCGGTATAAAGTCTTTCGGAAAAATTGTTTTTATCGTCCACATAGATCCTTTGGATGATTTTTTTGCTTTCACTCTCGGTCAGCAAAAGCTCTTTAACCAAGGAAGGGTTTTCTTTATCTGTAACAGCAAGAACATTATAAAATGGCAGCTTGCTGTTAATTCTATAGGTAATGCTAAAGCCTGTGGAGATATTTTGGGGCTTAAATTCCGAAAGCGCAACCGAGCCGTCATTCATGGAAAGTCGGATAGCATAATATCTTTCCTTTCCGTCAGAATCTGTGAAAACGATACCTCTTGTTGAGGTCGCATCATTAAGATAGGTCGAAGCCGTGAATGGTTCATCGGCAGTTAATTGTTCAAGGCTGAATAATTCGGCTATAACCTCGGTATGGTCGGATTCATCGATACAGACAAATCGGAAATCTTTCAAGGTTTGGTTAGTGGAAATTACAATATCGTAATTTGTTGGCGTGTTCTCGGTGAAATTAATGCTTCCAAGGTCGCCTTTATAATCCTTTTTCAAGGATATTGTAATCTCAAAAGTTTTATCATCGGATGTTTCGGATGTTTCGGATGTTTCGGAGCTTTCGGTTTTATGGATAGATTCATCGGAATTATCGTTATTCATCCCGTCGGTAATACAGGCGGCAAAGGTTATTACACAAAGAACAATCGCAATAACCGATACCCATATTTTAGGCTTTTTAAAAGCAAGAATATGTGTGATACGCTTTTTAATATTGGTGATGCCGTCAAAATTTATAGGGCTTGGTGCAGGAAAGCGTTTCTTTGTGCCGATTGATACCAAGGTCATTGAATAGGTCTTTTTCAGCTCGGCTGTTATACCCTTGGAGAACACCATTTCGTCACAGCTTGTTTCCATATCGTAAGCCATTCGGTTAAATGCTATCCAGCAGAAGGGATTGAACCAATGAACCGAAAGAAGAACAAAGGCAAAAAGCTTGGATATATGGTCAAGGCGCTTTAAATGGCATTTCTCATGAGCAATGATACATTCCTTTTCTTCAGCGGCAAGCCCGAAAGGAAGATAGATGTTCGGCTTGATAAATCCTAAGGAAAAAGGTGTATCAATTTTATCGGAAAGATAAACATTTTCTCTTTCCAATACCGCAGATTCCATTAGCTTTTTAATTCTTATAAAGGAGGCTGCTCCGTAAAACAACATTCCTGCCATACCGCAAAGCCAAATTACTGCCAAGACCTGAGAAAGATTAAATCTGCTTTCTTCAGCAGTATTATTTTCTGTAATTGTCGGCACCTCATTTACAATTTGAGCAACCGATTCGTTTATTATAGGACTTTCGATAACAGGATTGTTTACTACGGGACGGGAAACAATATTTTCGGGTATTGATACATTCCCTATTATGTTTTCATCAGGCTTTTTATCGGGAATTATTATTTGGGTGTCTTTGCTTATTTCGGTGTTTTCGTTTACGGAATTTGATGTTTCGGTTATGACCGTTTCGGTCGGAGGTTCAAAATCGGTAAGGTTAAAAACACTTATAGGGGACTCGATGCTTATTGGAATTACAAGACGCAATGCCACGATTCCCCAAAGAAGAAATGAAAATTTTCGCGGTGCATTCTTTAAAGCAAGACGGGCAATGAGAACCAAAAGGATAACAATTGACGCCTTAAAGCTCATTTCAATTACGGTTTGAAAAACATTTGCCATTATTATACCTCCTTATGTTCATCTATTAAGCGTTTAAGCTCCTCTGCTTCCGATTCGGATATCTTCTTTCCTCCTAAAAATGCAACAAGGAATTTGGGGAGAGAACCCTCGAAGGTATGGTTCACAAAATGCTCGCTTGCATAAATCTGAACCTCCTTTTGAGGTACCGTTGAAGTTACGATTGTTTCCTTATTCTGAGCAAAGCCCTTTTCGCAAAGCTTTTTTAAGGTTGTATATGTAGTAGGCTTTTTCCAGCCAAGCTTTTCCTTGCAAAGCTCAACAAGCTTGCCCGAGGGCAGAGGCTCATTTTCCCATATAACAGTCATAAAACGGTAATCACTTTCGCATAATTTCAAATTTTCTTTATTCATATCAATTCTCCTTTTTTAAACCATGTTTTGGTTTGCATTCACCAACCTGTGCATTTAGTCTATTACAACCAACCACATTTGTCAAGTGTTTTTTTGCAATTTCCAGAATTTTCTGTTTTTGAGAAAAAATTATTCATTAGCAACATGGGAAAAGGAAAAAATTTTTCAAGAATTGTGTAATTGCATATTGATTTTTTCGGTAAGATGTTGTATTATGTTTTTGAATGGAAAAAAATAAAAATGATTCCAAATTAAGGAATCAAACTATCAAGAAAGAGGTATAAACAAATGGCAAAACTCGATTTGAGCAAATACGGCATTTCCGGTACTACTGAAATAGTACACAACCCTTCTTATGAAGTGCTTTTTGCTGAAGAAACCAAGCCTGAATTGGAAGGCTATGAAAAGGGTCAGGTAAGCGAACTTGGCGCAGTTAACGTTATGACCGGTAT
>JAZSFY010000323.1:0-5244 GCA_045532415.1 Eubacteriales bacterium
GCAAACTTGGATGCAGGGTAGGTTACGCCTGCGGGCTGACCACTTATGCTGACCATAGAGGAAGTGTTGAGAATAACACCGCTTCCGCTTTTTTCCATAATCTCAGCGGCAGACAGGCAGGAATTGAAAACACCCTTTACATTAAGGTTCATAACCTTGTCATATAGCTCCTCTGTATAATTTAAAAGAGGTGTGCTTTCGGAAACACCTGCATTATTTACAACAACATCAAGGCTGCCGTATTCCTCATTAACCTGATTGAATGCCGCCTTTACCTCGTCAAGATTTGCAAGGTTGGGAGAAATTGCGCCTATTACCGATTGGGGATAGCTTTCTTTTAACTTAGCCGCCGCCTTTTCTGCGTTGGGCTGGCTGCTGGCACAAACGATAACCTTTGCGCCTTCCTTCAAAAATGCTTCTGCTGTGGCAAAGCCGATTCCGCGGCTGCCGCCTGTGATAATAACAACTTTATTTTCTAATCTCATAATAAACACCTCATTAACAGTATTTGTTGGTATCATAATATCATACTAAAATCGCTTTGTCAATAAAAATTCTTAATAAGTTCAAAAGTTTCTAATTATACATTGTTATTTCTGCTGTTTTATGTTAGAATAAGACGAAAAATGTAGAATGGTGAGATTATGAAAAGAATATGTGCGATTATGTCCTGCCTTTGCATATTGATTCTATTTGGATGTTCTGGCATTGAGCATGACGTTTCCCAAGGTGAATCGTCGTTGAATAACAGCAGTATTATGGATATTTCTGTGGATAGCGATATTAAGGAATCCTCCTGTGAAGAAACGTCCCAAGAGGAAGAAATATCCAAAGAGGAAGAAATATCCAAAGAGGAAGAATCATCCAAAGAGGAAGAAACATCCCAAGAGGAAGAAACATCCCAAGAGGAAGAGGCATCCAAAGAGGAAGAATCATCCAAAGATGAAGAATCATCCCAAGAGGAAGAGGCATCCCAAGAGGAAGAAGCATCTCAAGATGAAGAAGCATCCCAAGAGGAAGAATCATCCCAAGAGGAAGAGGCATCTCAAGAGGAAGAAACGCCCCAAGAGGAAGAAACATCACAAGAGGACAATAATATTGGATACTATAAGCCAATGAATTATGATTTTATGAAGGCGGTTTGGCTTTCTCAATTTGATTTGGAGAATGTATATAAAAACGGTGATGCTCAGCGGGATGAGGAAGAATTTATATCTCTTATGACGGTTATTCTTGATAACCTGAAAAATGACGGATATAATACCGTAATGGTTCAGGTTCGCCCTTATGCCGATTCCTTTTATCCAAGCGAGGTTTATCCGATTTCCGGCTATGTAAGCGGAAAATACGGAATCGAAAGCATTTACGATCCGTTTGAGATAATTATTGCTCTTGCTCACGAAAGGGAGCTTTCGGTTCATGCTTGGATTAATCCTATGAGAGCAATGAAGTCTAACGAAATTGTTGATGTGCCGGATAAATATTTAATTAAGCAATGGTACAACGATCAAAATAAATATGGGAATTATATTGTTGATTATAAGGGCAGATTGTATTTGAATCCCGCTTATGCCGAGGTAAGAAAACTAATATCCGACGGAGCCAAAGAGGTTTGCGAAAAATATAATATTGACGGTGTCCATATGGATGACTATTTCTATCCAACCACCGAGGCATCCTTCGACAGCATAGCTTACGGCGAATATAAAGCAAATGGCGGTAAAAATTCGCTGAATAATTTCCGTTACGAAAACCTTAATTTGATGGTTTCGGGCATTTATAATTCCTTGAAAGAGCTTGATGAAAATCTCGTTTTCGGAATAAGCCCTGCAGGAAATATTAACACTACCTATCAAAATTATTACACCGATGTTTATAAATGGTGTAGTGAGGAAGGATTTATTGATTATATCTGTCCTCAAATATATTTCGGTTTAGAGCATGGCTCGTTTGATTTTAAAAAGGTTTATAATACTTGGAATTCTATTATAAAAACCGATAAGGTAAAATTAATAGTAGGGATGACATTGGGAAAAGCCCAAAGCGGTGTGGATAACTATGCAGGCTCAGGTAAAAATGAATGGTCAGAGAACAAGGATGTTATAAAACGCTGTTTCCAATGGCTTGACAGTCAATCGGATTGCTTTGGAATTTCTATGTTTTCCTATCAGTATATGTATGATCCCGTAACAGGAATTTCGGTTGCCGAAACTCAGCAGGAAAGAGATAACGGAAAATCGGCATTAGCCGAGCTGGGTAACTGATTATGAAAACAAATCAAAAGATTCTTTTGTGTGTTTATATCATATTATCCGCTTTTCTGGCTTGCGGATATATGCTTTTGAAAGAAAGCCTTTTGTGGCTTTTTGCTCTTGTTCCTGTGTTCTTGTTTCTTTATTTCGCCACAGGCATGGGATTAAAGACCAAAAAGCTTAGGCTGAAGGTATCATTTCACGGTGTTGTAACCCTTTGCTTTTTCCTTGGCTCGTCGGTTTTGGCGTTTGCCTATCATATTATTTTAGCGGTTTACACCATTCCCAATAATTGGGAAACCTTTTTGTGGAGTGCGGTTTATGCCATAGCTTTAGAGGCATTACTGTTTTGGAACGGTATAATTTGTGTTTATCTGACCTCGGTTCAGTTAGGCATAAAAATCAGAACCATAGGCTTTTTGTGCGGTATGATACCCATTGCAAACCTTATGGTTTTGCAAAAGATAATCAAAACCGTTTTCCAAGAGGTTGAATTTGAAACCTATCGTGAAATGATAGATAATCAGCGAAGCCAAGAAAATGTCTGTAAAACAAAATATCCGATTCTTCTTGTTCACGGTGTGTTTTTCAGAGATACGGGACTTATAAATTATTGGGGCAGAATCCCTCAAGCCTTGGAATTAAACGGTGCAGAAATTTATTACGGCAACCACCAATCTGCCGCTTCTGTGGAAGAAAGCGCAAGAGAGCTGAATGCCCGTATTAAGGCGGTTTGCGAATTTGCGAACTGCGACAAGGTCAATATAATTGCCCATTCAAAGGGCGGTCTTGATTGCCGTTATATTTTGGCAAATCTTGATGCAAAGGACAAAATCGCATCTCTTACAACCGTCAATTCTCCTCACAGAGGTTGTCAGTTTGCCGATTATCTTTTAACAAAAATGCCTGTCGGCATGAAAAATAAAATTGCTTCAACTTATAATTCAGCTTTTAAAAAATTAGGTGACCATAAGCCCGATTTTCTGGCGGCTGTTAACGATTTGACCGCCAAAAAGTGCCTTGCATCGGATAAAGCGTTGGGAAATCCTCCCGAAAATGTATATTGTCAAAGCATAGGCTCGGTTCAAACAAAAGCAAGGTCGGGGAAATTTCCCTTGAACCTAACCTATTTTCTTCCCAAATATTTTGACGGTGATAACGACGGCTTGGTTGCCGAAAGCTCCTTTAAATGGGGCGAAAAATATACCCTGCTTACCACAAAGGGCAAGCGCGGAATCTCTCATGGTGACATAATCGACCTGAACCGCGAAAATATCAAAGACTTTGACGTTCGCGAATTTTACGTCGACCTTGTTAAGGATTTGAAAAAAAGAGGATTATAATTAATAATGCAAAAAACAAAAGGCTGTTAAAGCCTTTTTGTTTTTTGTCGGGATTTGATTTCGCCGCAGGCGATTTTTGCGCCGGGGTTTCCTGCAGGCTGAGTTGTAAAATCATCGGGGGATGAATGGATAATAATAGTTTTGCCGATTATTTCGGAAACGGTAAATCTGTCGGTCAAAAACAATAGAAAGGAATATCCACCGCTTCCAAATAAGGGAGGCATATCTCCCGAATGATAGGGGTGAGGGCAGCCGTGCGGGTCATAGTGGATGCCGGCGTTGCCAAATGGGTCGCTATTCTTTTCGGTACAAGAGGGCCCTTCATGGATGTGAAATCCAAAAATAGGGCTTTTGCAATTTCCGTTAGGCGCAGGCAGACCGTTGATTTCAGCGGCAACCACAGCCCCCATAACAGTTTGATAGAATTTAACGATGCCGTGGATTTTAGAGTATTGGGGGCTTCCGTGGATAAATGCAGAAGCATCGGGTTTCCTTTTTAATATAGAGCGCAGGTCGAGAATATTGTTTTTCAACAAAAAACACCTCCATAGTCAGTTTATTACCGACAATAGGGAGGTGTTAATCTTATTTGTGATATCTTTTTCGGTTGTTGATAGAGAATGCGCGGTATACCTGCTCGGCAAGCATAACACGTGCGAGCATATGAGGGAAGGTCATTTTTGACATTGATAATCGCATATCACATTCCTTTTTCAATGCCTCGTCAAGACCAAAGCTCGAGCCGATTATAAAGCATATAGGCCGCGACTCCTTTGCAAAAGCATCGGCAAGCTCTGTGCTTGAAAGCTGTTTGCCCTCAATACACATTGCGATTTTAAACGCCTGCTTTGGGATAGCAGAGCGAATTGCATTAGCTTCCTTTTCCAATGCTTTTGCAATAAGCTTTTCGGAATCCTCTCCGAAGCAGGATTCTTCCTTTATGCAAACGGTTTTATAATCGCAAAAAGCCTTTAGCCTTTTTATGTATTCGCTTTCAGCTTCTTTAAAATATTTTTCCTTAAAATCTCCAACATGAATAACAGTAACAGAGTTCATTTGTGCCTCCGTTTTACAGTTTTCTTTTTTCGCACAGAAAAGCCGAAATCTCCGATTTTCTTGCCTAATGCGAAATAATCACCGTGGGCATACGCTAACAAATTGGCTTTTTCAAGCATAAGCCTGCCCTTGTCGTCAATAAGCCTTTCATCGCAGGCGACACAAAGTATATCGGCGATGAACATATCATGAGAGCCCAAGGGTATCTTTTGGCTTACTCTGCATTCCAATGTGACGGGACATTCTGCAACAGAAGGACAAGCTACCTCAAAGGATTCCTCTTTGGTAAGCCTTGTTACAGAAAACTTGTCTACATCCTTTCCCGATTTTACACCGCAATAGTCCAATGCCTTGACTAAATCGGCGGTTGGGAGATTGACACAAAACTCTCCTGTTTTTTCGATTATTCCATAGGAAAATCTTTCGGGGCGCACCGAAATGTAAAGCTTTGGAGGATGTGTGGCGGCAATACCGGTCCAGCCGATAGTTATTAAATTTGAATTGTCAAAATCACCGCAGGATACTAAAACTGCAGGCACGGGCGTAAGCAGCGCTCCGCCTTTCCATTTTTGTTTAGCCATAAGTCACCATAT
>JAZSFY010000349.1:0-3281 GCA_045532415.1 Eubacteriales bacterium
ATCGGTTGATGCTTCATCGGAAGCGTCCTCAGAAGAAGATTCGGCAGAAGCGTCCTCGGGGCTTTCAACAGATTCAGCCTCGGAGCTATCTTCTTTAGAAATAGCTTCAGAGCTTTCTGCGGCAGAGGAATCCTCCACAGAAATTGCTTCCTCGGAGCTATCGGGAGAAGCTTCTTCGGTTTGCTCTTGGGATTCATCATCCTTAGGCTCACCGCCGAGAACACCTGTTGCAAAAAGAATTGTAGAAGAAATCGCGGCAACGGCAATAACGCTGACAACAGCCAAAAGGATATCCTTAACAGCTCCGCCGGAGGATGCCTTCTTTAAATCACCGTTCTTAACAACATACTTCATAGAATCAAGCAATTTGTAAACATTGCTCTTTTTATCACAACCGCTCATTGAAGATTGAATCTTATTGGCAATATCCTTCTTCTCAGCAGAATGAGATTCCATGCATCTCTTTAATGCCAAGCAAACTGTGGCAATATATGCATCTGCCTGACCAGCTTCAAGCTTGTCGATATAAGAATTTGTTTTACCGATATTTACCAAAACGTTATCCAACGCCTTGTTGAAATCGGGGTAAACGTCGAGGATGAAGCCCATTGCAACAGAAGGCTCGTAAACCGCCATTTTACTTACAACAGCTTCCAATCTCGCCATATCCAAATTGGTTCTTACAAAAGAGGAAATTCCCTTTATATTTCCGCTTTGATATGTCTTAACTGCATAAAGGGCAAGAAGGTTATCCACCATAAAGCGGTATTCCTTCTGGAATCCCAAAGCTTCTTTGATGAGAGCTTCGGCAGCGGCATTGTTCTTTCCGCTGTTAAGAGCGCTTTCGATTTCGGCAAGCTTTGCAAGAACGATTTCGTTAGGATATTTAACCTCTCCGCCCTTGGCTCCCGACATAAGGTCTTGATTATGTTGTACCATCTTATTCTTTGTATACAGATCGATATAATCTGCAATTCTCAAATTTTTATCCTTAGAGGTATATTCGGAAACAGCTTCAACAGCGCTGTTTACAAGATTATTCTTAATTTCCTTTGACTTGGAAGGCTCGATGGGGCCCATCTGAGCAACAGCCTCGTCAACAAGGCTTGTTGCCTTTTCTCTCATTGCTCTGAAATCAAGGCAACGGGCAAGGAGAACCTTTTCATAAACAGGCAAAGCAAGCTTTTCATAGAAATATTTGTCCTGAATCTTAAGAGAAACATCCTTTGCGCTTTGGCTAACCGCTCTTGCGGCATTAATCGCTGCATCGCAATTATCATTGGAAATGATAATATTCTTACAAGCCTCGCCCAAGCGTTGGATTGCAAATGCATCGCCGTTATCGGCAAAAAGCATTAGCTTATAGAAGAACAAGCTATTGTTGGAAAGAATCTTTGCAGGATTCATAATATCCGATTGCTCAAATACAAAGCGTTTTGCCAATTCGGATTCCTGATTGTAAACTGTGGAAAGATTGCAAGCGCATTTTGTTATGTCTTCTTTTCTTTCTACAACATTTTTACTAAGGAAGCCGTCAACAATTTTTTCAAGCTTTTGAACATCGCCGTTGGCAACTGTTACGAAAAGCTCCTCTGCATTCTGCTTTTTGTAGGTCGATTCAAATCCCGAATAAAGAACCTCGTAATTCTTGAAGAAGAATTTACGCTGCTGAGGACTTGATTCGGACATAACGAAATCTGCAAGCTCGTGGAAAACGGTATCGCTCTTTGCCTTGAAATCCGAGCCGTTAACATTCATGTATTCCTCACGAATATCTGCGACCATAGATTTAGGAACGATTCTAAGCATTATTTCAAAGCTTCCTGTTTCTACAACAGCGCTAAGATAAGAGGTTGCCTTGCGGAGAGAAGGAGTGAGATATTTGAATATCTGCTTTAAAACTACCTTCACATAATTATCGCTGTAATTTTCGTCGTCGATAACCAACAAAACCTTATTTTTCTGATAAAGACTTGCAACTGCTTCGCGCAGTACTCTTTGATCAATAATAAGCTTTCTGTCGGCAGCAGCCGAAAGCTCGTTGTCTATACGAAGAGCAACCTCGGATTTTCCGCCATCTCTGAGAAGGTCGAAATCCTCCTGACCGATAAAGTCTGCAAAAATATCGTCAAGGAGCTTATCGCCCGAAAAATATTCGGGATCTGCTTCGCGGCTGAATGCATGGGTAAAATAACAGCTTCTGGGAATGCTCTTGTCCTTCTTTATGCAGAAAAACAGAGAATTGCCGGAGTTGGTTCCATAGGGAAGGAAGCCAAGATTGTTATATTTTTCGTTAGGCACAATAGGAAAACGCAAAAGGCTGTTAAGCTTCTGTGCTTCGGATTGTGTGCCGTCTGTATAAATTATTGCGTAACTTGAACGGTTATCGCCAAATATATATTGCATAATCCTATCTCCTTATTTTGCTTTTTTCTTAATAAGAGGAGCATCCACCTGAAGAATCTTTATAAGAGGAAGACCTGACAAGCAACCTCTGTGAACTACAACGCCGTTGGAAACATTGTCGGAGGAGCCGTAAGGTGCAACGGGCATAAACATCTTTACAACGTTCTTGTTGGTAACTACCTTAGAAAGACCTGTCATAAGAGAAGGATTCTGTGTAGCAAGATATCCGTCCTTAATAACATGCTCCAATGCTTCAAATTGGCTGTTCTGCCATTGACCGTTATTGTAGAAATCAATTTCGGGCTTGCCGCGGAATTGCTCATAGATACCTGCGGTGTTTTCGTTTTGAGAAAGCATATCTGCCTTATTTACAATATAAATCATGCTACGGAGCTTTTCGCCGTTGTTTGCAAGATATGTAAGGTGACGGGAAAGATTGTTTGCAATCTTAGGTGCGGCAAACTTAACATGCTCCTCGCCGCTCTTTAAGGTTTCGTCAACCTGAGAGGGCTCGATGAAGAAAAGGATATGTCTTGCATAAGCGAGTACACGGCGCTGGTCCAAAATAAAGTCATCGTTATTGGAAGCGGTATCGTCGATGAATTTTTCACCGGGCCAGTCGATAAAGGAATAGATAACGTCGTTAACACGAAGGTTAAGAATCGGAACATCAACGAAGTCGGTCTTAACAGGAGGCTGACCCTGTTCAAAGCGTCTGATATTTTTGTCGAACGCTTCAAGGTTGGGGTCATTCTTAAGGCTGTCGGTGTTCAAGGGGCCTTCAAGTGTAAAGGGCTCGTAATTGGTAGCGGTATGATACATCGCCAAAAGGAAGGATGTTTTACCTGCAAAGTGAGAGCCGAGAAGGATAACGG
>JAZSFY010000062.1:0-4803 GCA_045532415.1 Eubacteriales bacterium
AAATGGCTTTTCGGTATTGCAGGCGGTGTTACTGCCGCAGGTATGCTTTTAAGCTTTATAACATGGTTGCTGTAAGGAGGTAAGGTTATGAAAAAATTATCAGCTTTAATTCTTGCAGTAATCATTCTTTGCTTCTCTGTAATGGGCATAACCGCTTCGGCAAAATCTCCTCGGTTGTCCGACGGAGCCGACCTTTTAAAGCCCTATGAGGAGCAGGAGCTTCTCTCTCTTGTTAACAGAATAAGCGAAGAATACAAATATGATGTTGTTGTTATCACAGTTAAATCCTTGGGTAATAAGGATGCAGGCGAATATGCCGCTGATGCCTATTTAGAAGGCGGATACGGCTATGGCGAATCTAATTCGGGCGTTCTTTTGCTTGTATCTATGGAATACCGCGACTGGTATCTCCATTTTGAAGGCGCCGACCTTTTGCCTACTGCCGATTATATGGCAGATTACTTTTTGGATTACCTTTCGGAGGGCTATTATTTCGAAGCCTTCCGGACCTTTGCTGAAGAAGCAGAAGGCTATGTGGCTTCAAGCGGTTGGGATGTTGAGAGGGAATCTGAATTTCCCGGTACGATTAATTACGAAGAACCCTTTGGATTTTTCGGAAAGCTTATCTTTTGGGGAATAATCGGATTTATCGTTGCCTTCATCGCAACGGCAGTTATGAAGGGCAAGCTTAAATCTGTTGCAAAGCAGACCTATGCCCGTCAATATCTCCGTCAAAACAGCTTTAATTTAAAAACAAACCGCGACAGCTTTCTTTATTCAAATGTTACCCGTGTTGCCCGTCCCAAGAATACATCTTCCTCCTCGGGCTCGAGAGGCTCATCGGGAGGCTCGTCGGGACGTTCTTATCGCGGTGGAGGCGGTAAGTTTTAAGAGGCGAAAAATGAAAAGGATAGCTACAAACATATTATTGTTTTTCATGATTGCAATAATGAGTATTCAGCTTGTTCCCATGCTTGCATTTGCAGAGGAATCGGCTACAAGCGTGTTCCCTGTGGACTCGCTTAACGGTACCCGTTGGGAAAATTATATTTGTGTATACAAGGATATCGAAACAACAAAGCAGAACCAATGGGGATGTAATATTGTTGTTGATGAAAACGGCGTTGTAACCGAAAAAATACCCGGAGGGGACGTAAAGGGTCAAGACCTTGCGGTGCCTGCCGGCGGTATGGTTGTTTCGGGTATAGGCGCTCCCGGCGATGCTCTTTATCAGGCGATTAATATCGGTGATAATGTTGTGTTTGATGAATACAGCATGCGCGTTTTTGCATCCTCGGGAGAAATTAATCCTTTTTACGAATGCGAAATCGAATTTGACGATTATAATGCCGTTCGTTCTGCTGATACGGTTATAATTTACAACGAATCAGGCAAAAAAACAGGAACAAACAGCTATGGCTATGAAGCTTGTGTAGACAGCAATGGATATGTAATCTCCTGCGGCGGCAATGACAATCTTGTTCCCGAGGGTGGTTATGTTGTTTCGGGCGTTGGATATGAAAATGTTTCTCAGTTTAAGCTTTGGTTTACCGTTGGCGCAAAATGCGAGATTTCCGGCAAAATTATAAAGATATCTTATTCTTCTTCGGAATTTAAGAAAACTGTTGAAACCGAGCTTGAGTTGGTAAAAAATGCCCTTGAAGAAGCAAAGAATCAATATAGAATCATAAACTATGACGGCATCCGGACAGAGCTTGATAAAATTTCTGTGGACAGCATAAAGACTATCGAGCAACGTAATTCGGCTATTGCCCAAATCAAGGCTGTAAAGCCTATGCTTTTGGAGCAAAAGAGGGTTCATACACGTGGTGTTTGGTATGTTCCCGAGGAAACCTCGGCTGAGGATATAAAGACTCAGGTTGAGCTTATGGCAAAAATGGGCATAAACGAGCTTGCCTTGTATGTTGATTCCGATAACGGCTCCTTGGTTCCTATCCCCGAAAGTATTCCCTTTGCAGTTGATGACCTTGCAAAGGAATTTGACCTTTTAAAGACCTATATCGACGAATGCCATGCAAGAAATATGACTCTCGTGGTAATGCTTCCCGTAATGCAAAATTCCTTGGGAAAAGATCATCCCGAATGGTTCTGTGTTGACAGCATGGATATTCCTACCGATGGTTTTTATTCTCCTGCTAACGCTGAATACAAAAAGGCATTTGCCGATTATGTAACATATATTCTTAAGAATTATGATGTTGACGGCGTTCAGCTTGATTATATCAGATATCCCGAATTTGGCGGCAGCGTAGATTACGGCTATGACGAAGCATCAATCAAGCTGTTTACCGAAAGCACAGGTCTTTCCGCAGATGTTGTAGAGGATATCAGAGCTAATCTTGTTAACCATGAAAAATGGAACGATTGGTGCAATTTCAAGGTAGAGCTTATAAACGGCTGGGTTAAGGACAGTTATACCTTAATCAAGGAGCTTCGCCCTGACGTATTGGTGTCTGCGGCAGTTGCCGAGGGTGGTTCTCTGCAAACCTATTGTCAGGACTATGCCGCTTGGTGCAAGGGCGGATATATTGACGGTATCTATCCCATGACCTATGTAACAGGCGTTAATGAGGCTACTATCAATAGCTTTTCTGCCAATTTGACCGACAAGAACTTTTTGGTTATGGGCTGCGGTACTTATCTTTCCTATACCAATGACCACATTTTGGATGAAACTATCAATTCCATAGCTTTTGGTGCTGACGGCATCGGCTATTTTGAATGGACATCGGTTATAGACCACGGATATGATAAGCTTTTCCGAGAAATTTTCACTTCTGCTTCGCTTCCTCTTACTGCGGATGCAGGTAAGCTTGCAGAAGCACTTTTGGAATCTGCAAAGGAAAGAATCGCTCTTTATTCGGGCAACAATGCCGAGGCTGTAAAAACATTGATTACATCGGCAACCTCAGATAAGGCAAGCCTTATTAAGGTGGCAGAGGAGGCAGGCGCATTGCTTTCTGCCGAGGATGCAAAATTGCTTCTTGCTGATATTAAGACCGCTGTAAGAATTTACGATATGTACGGCATCGAAGCGGAAAACATCGAGGCTTCCAAGCCTGAGGAAAACGGCGGAAGCACAGGTACAATAATCGCTATTGCTGTGTGCGTTATTGCTGTTGCAATTTGCGCTGTTGCGGTTCTCAGAAAGAAAAAGAAGTCACAATAGTTAGTAATCATATAAGCAAAATATCCCTCCTATGAGCCATAGGAGGGATATTTTTATGCCGTTGTTATTTAAGATTCTTTTATATATTCGATTATATCCGATACTTCGCAATCCAAAATACGGCAGAAGTCATCGATTTTCATTGTGCTGATTCCGTTGCCCTTTTTCATTCGGTCAATAGTCGCACTACTGATATTAAACTTGTTAATAAGCATATATGTTGTGATATTTTTGTCCTTTAAGGTTTTCCAAAAAGGTTTGTAACTAATCAACAGCTCCACCGCCTTTTTATTGTATGTATAGAATAAAGGCGAAATTTTATATTGACAATAGTCATAATTATGACTATAATGTAAATGTTCAAGGAGAAAGAATATGTCAAAACGTTCATTAAACAGTTTGCTTTGTATATTATCGTTGCTGTTGGGGCTTATTTTATTAACACAAAGGAGAAAAACAAATGAAGAAAATTAGTTTAATTTTTGCGGTTTTACTTATAATGGCATTTTTTGTTGTAATGGTGTCTCCTATTTTTGCGATGGCAAGTGGCGAATCCGAAGCGAGTACAGCAGAACATGATGTTGAAAATGCAGACATATCGTCAGATGCGGAAACATCCGAATCACGTGGTGGTTTCGGTACAGGAGCTATAGTTGCCATATCATTATGTACTATTGCTGTTGTAGCAGCAAAGAAAAAGGCCAAATAATTGCAATTGTCCGTCGAAATGATAAACATTCGGCGGGCTTTTTGTATTTGTTGATAATATCAATTGCATTTTATGCATAAAATAATGTATAAAGTGTATTTTTATACATTCGATTTGAAGAAATATGCACAAATTAACAATAAAAAAGTGAAAAAATTGAATATTTTATCATTATTGCTATTGACATTTTGCTGTTTGGGGATTATAATGCAAGTGCAAAATGAAAAAACATACATTTAGGAGCTTTGAAATGAACAAAGAAAACATCAAAAAGGTCGTTCTTGCTTACGCGGGCGGTCTTGACACATCTATTATTATTCCCTGGCTTAAAGAAAATTACAACAATTGCGAGGTTATCGCTGTTGCAGGTAACGTAGGTCAGGCAGATGAGCTTGACGGTCTTGAAGAAAAGGCTATTAAAACAGGCGCATCCAAGCTTTATGTTCTCGATCTTACCGATGAATATGTTGATGATTATATCATTCCTACAATGAAGGCAGGCGCAATTTACGAGGATTATCTTCTCGGCACCAGCCACGCAAGACCCTGCATCGCAAAGGGACTTGTTGAGGTTGCTCTTAAAGAGGGCGCAGATGCTATCTGCCACGGCTGCACCGGTAAGGGTAACGATCAGGTTCGTTTTGTGCTTGCTATCAAATATTTTGCTCCTTCCATGCACATCATCGCTCCCTGGAGAGAGTGGGATATTAAGTCCCGCGACGAGGAGATCGACTATGCTGAGGCACACAACATTCCCCTTAAGATAAACCGCGAGACCAACTACAGTAAGGACAAAAACCTCTGGCACCTCAGCCACGAGGGACTCGACCTTGAGGACGCAGGCAACGAGCCTATGTACGAGAAGCCCGGTTTCCTTGAGATGAGCGTTTCTCCCCTTGAGGCG
>JAZSFY010000191.1:0-3370 GCA_045532415.1 Eubacteriales bacterium
ATGCTTTTTGCCGATACGGTTAGCAGAAACCACAGGAAGGGTTATCATAAAGAATGACGCAGCAGGAACGCTTGCGGCGATAATAATTGAAAACGCCGAATAAGCCGCCACTGTATCACTGCCAAGAATACGCATTGTAACAAACAACGCCACACCTGCCAAAAATACCACGGGAATTATAAAATTGAAAACGTCCTCAAACTTAGCGCGCTTTTCGGTACGCTCAACAAAGCCGTCAACAAAGCGTGCACGCTTTACTGTATAAATATCGCTGTCCTCGAAAAGATATTTATAAAATTCGTCTGCCTCTCTTGTACCGCCTGTAAGCTCGCAGGCTGTGTATTTAGGATGCTTGGAGGCAACTATACGGAAGCAACGGTAATCCTTTTTAGCGCACAAATAGCTTGAAACAGCCGAACAAAGTGCCGCAAATGCCGCAGGCAGGTTATACATCTTTAAATCTGCCGCATAGGGATTTGTAAAAAGAAGAACCAACGAATATGCCGAAGCAAAAAATATTGAAACAGCCAGCAGGCTATCGGTATTTAACCTGAATTTAAAGAGATTCTTTATTCCGTTTCTTATGGGAGTAAGCATCATAAGCCCGATAAAGAAAAGGAGCTGAAGGTCGATAAGTATGTAAACAATACCGTATCTGCCGGGCTTTATATAATCAAAATGGATGTTGCTTTCTGCTGTTGCAGTTTCAAGGAAAAGAATACACAAGGCAAATATGGCAACCATAACAATGCGGGCGAGGGAGCCGCGCATTCTCTTGCGGTATATTTTTGCGATTTCGGAATTTTGCTCTCTGGAGGTATAGCTTACACCAAGGCTTTCCTCCTCTTTTTTCTTATTGCGGTTTCGCTTTTCGCGATTCTTTGCCGCAAGCTTTTCGAGAGTACCGTCCTCGTCCTCCATCATTTCAAATGCCAAGCGTAGGTTGATGTCGGTTTCGTCTAATGCTTCACCGCCCAAAAGAGTCAAATTGTCATCGTCTGTGTCAAACTTAACCTGACCTTCGCTTTCATTTTCGCTTTCAAAATGAAAGGTGCGCTTGGAAATCTTTTCGGTAAGCTTTTCGTAATCAGAATCGAAGGTTGCAACCTCGCGGTCATCCTTCTTTTCCTCAAAGCGGAAGGTATCGCCCAGAGGGAACATTTCCTCCTGCTTATATTCCTCCTCCTGAACCTCCTCGGGTTCATCAGAGAAGCGAGAATTGTTGTCCACCGCAGCCGCAGGGAACACCTTTTCCTCGTCGGACATTGTGCGGGTACGGGCATCATTTATCATTTCATAGAGCTTTTCAACACGCTCGCTTGTGCTATTGGGTCTTTCCTCGGTAAGATAACCCAAAAGCTCGGAATTGTCGCTTTGCTCAGCAAGCTTCAAGCGCAATTTTTGAGTATCCGTCATAGGGTCCTCATCCTTGTGCTTGCTGTATTGGTCGATAAGCTCGGCAGTTTCGGCGTCAATGCGCCTTGTTACCTTTGTCCGCCTTTTGGGCGCTTCCTCGCCAATAGCCTTGGTTTTTTCAAACTCAGGCTTACGCTGAATCGGCTGGACATTCATATCGGCATTGTTTCTTTCCTCCGCTTCACGGAGAAGTTCAAATATATCCGTCGAGGGCTTTCCGCCCTTGAGGTTCGACATTCGGCTCACCTGCTCCTTTTGCTAAAGCAATCTAACGGGAACAGCCTTATATGGCTATTACACCTTGCTTTTTTGCATTTTTAAATTTGTCCTGTGGGAATAAATTAATTATTCCTTTGTTTTGCGGCTTCAAACATAACGATAGCCCCTGCGGCAGACACATTAAGAGAATTTACGCTGCCAAACATGGGGATGCCTGCAATAAAATCGCTTTCTTTTTTGAGGATTTCCGAAACACCCTCGCCCTCGCTTCCAAGTATCAATGCACAAGAGCCCTTGAAATCCTGCTCATAATAGGGACGCCCGCCTGCTTCAACAGCCCAAACCCAAACGCCGTTTTCCTTTAAATACTTAACCGCATTGGCAAGATTGGGCACACGGGCAATAGGCATCGCAAAAACCGCGCCTGCGCTTGATTTTGCAACAGTACCGTTTACGCCTACAGCGCGTCTTTTGGGAATTATAACGCCGTTAACTCCTGCACAATTTGCGCTTCTAATTAAGGCGCCGAGATTGTGAGGGTCATTAATAGAATCGCATATTAAATAGAAGGGCTTTTCACCGCGTTCGACCGTTTTTTCAAAAAGCTCCTCCACAGAAAGATAATCTGTTTCGGCAGCAACAGCAATAACGCCTTGGTGTGCGCCGCCGTCTGCCATTTTATCCAAACGTCGAGAATCGGTTTCTACAATAGGAATCTTTCGCTCAATAGCCTTGGCGCATATATTCGCAACAACGCCCTCTTTGCCGCCTGAGCGCACATAAATTCTATCGACCTCTCTGCCGCTTCGCAAAAGCTCCATAACAGCATTTCTGCCGATAAAAAGACCTTCCTCCACCGAATCCTTATGGTTTTTATTATCTTTCATTCCAAAACCTTCTTTATAATCATAATCCATTTTATTATATCACACCCAAAACCATGTGTCAACGCACTATTAAGGTTTTTAGGTGGATATATTTTATTGATTTTTTCATTAGGAGCATAAGATCTGTGAACAAAAATAAAAGACAGCTGTTCTAAGAACAACTGTCTTTAAATTCTGCTTTATCAGCCGCCAAGTCTAATGCCGAATACGCTAATACCTACGCCGTCGGCTTCGATACCCAACAAGCCGTCGTCATCATCGCCGGGATTATAACTGTTTTCGTTATCGTTTCCCCCTTGATTACCTGTCGCAAGAGAGTGAGTTATAATATCGTTAATATCAAAAAGTATCTTTTCAAGCTCAGGCGCAACATATTCTTTTTTCATTATAACCGCCTCTTTTCTATATAAAAATAATATCCCGATCTAACATCACGATGATTATATCAGCATGGGCAACCAATTTCAAGTGTTTTTTTGATATGTTTACAATTTGTTAACATTTAACCTTTTTATGTCTGCGCTTCTATTTTGGGAATACTAATATCAATTTTACGGATGCTTGCCTCCTACACTTCAACCTTCAAAATCAAAGATTTTGACACCTTTCCCTATGGCGGGGTTTTCTTATACAATAAAAAAGGGCAGTCCTTTCGGACTGCCCTATTAAAGCTTATTCAGCTATATCAAATCTTATTTGCGAGACTTGATAACTACTGCGGAACCAGCGAGAGCTACGATTGCGAGAACAACGAATACGATCATGCTGGAAACATCACCGGTATCGGGAGTGTTGTCAACAGAAGGAGCTTCAACAGAAGGTTCTACGGAAGGTTCTACAGAAGGTTC
>JAZSFY010000300.1:0-12117 GCA_045532415.1 Eubacteriales bacterium
AATTGATATTCACGCTTTATTCCCAACCGCAAACATCCTTGGGCGATGTGGCAAGGTGTTTGGAGGCAAACGGAATACGCAAACGGGACGGAAAACCCTTTAACCGCAGTCGGTTGCGGGACGTTATAATAAACCCTGTGTATGTAAAATCCGATTACCGTCTTTATGACTTTTTCAAATCGCAAGACACAAATATCGCAAACAACCCCGAGGATTTTATCGGCACAAACGGCGCATATCTTTATTCCGGCGACAGCAAAAAACGCAAGACTGTTTCCCTAAACGGACACACCCTTGTGCTTGCGCCCCATAGAGGGTTTATCGATTCGGAAATATGGATAAAATGCCGTTCCAAATGCTTGAATAATCAAAGTGTTGCAAAGCCGATTAAAGCAAAAGCGACCTGGCTTGCAGGCAAGATCAAATGCGCCCATTGCGGATATGCCCTAACGGCGAAAACCTACCGCTGCAAGACCAAGTCGGATAACCGCTATTATCTTTGCAACAACAAATACAATTCCGGCGGTTGCAATTTCGGTTCGTTGGATGCCGATATTGTGGATAAAATCGTATTTGAGGAAATGAAAAAGAAGTTGGAGAATTTCAAAACCCTTTCGGAACAAAAGCAGGAAGGCTTTGATTTAGAAACTATCCAACTTAAAACACGCATAAGCGCAATCGACGGTGAAATATCTTCCCTGCTGGAAAAGATAACCTCGGCAAACGAAACGGTTATGCAATATATAAACAGCCGAATTTCCATTTTAGATGCCGAAAAGAAGGATTTGTACGAACAAATCACGCATTTTGATAACAACCGAAAGGATAAAGTAGGCGAAATAAGCGGTTATATGGACCATTGGGATGAATTGACTATCGACGACAAAATGACTGTTGTTGATGCACTTATCGAGCGTATCACCGCATCGAAAGAAAAAATCGAAATCAAGTGGAAAATCTAATTATAATATCAAAAATTTTTTATCGCAAAAACATTCTACTTTAATTGCTTCGGTGATGCGTTAAGAGTTGTTCAGGATAATTTGGATTACAAGAACTTTTACGCTTATAACCCGAGCTTTGATAAACGATGACGCGTTCCATTGAAAACACAAGGTTTTCAATGGGTTTTGTAAGTATAAAATCTCATTATAAAGGGGGCTTCGGCGGAAGCTCCCTTTTATGTTTCAATTAGCTATACGCAATATCAGCCAAAACAAGAACAAAAGTTCGGTTTTGTATTGTGTTTGACGAACTAATATGATATAATGTAGAAAAGGCGGTGAAATATATGTTAAAAGTGACTTTCCACAATCAAAATGAGATTTCCGATAAGGCTTTCAAATTTGCAGTTATCGCTGCTAGGTATTTGGATAAATGGGTTTTTTGCAGGCACAAGCAACGTACAACTTGGGAGATTCCGGGAGGTCACCGAGAGCGTGGCGAAGCTATCGAAGAAGCCGCAAAACGAGAGCTGACCGAAGAAACGGGTGCCATTGAGTTTAATATTTCCCCTTTAACTGCATACTGCGTCGATAACAACAAAGAAAAAACCTATGGTATGCTGTTCTTCGCAGAAATATCAAAGCTTGGTAATCTGTCCGACCATAGCGAAATCGGAGAAATTAAATTATTTGATTCGCTCCCCAAAGAGCTGACATATCCCCAAATACAACCATTTTTACATCAGTATGCGATGAATAATACTGCGATTTGCTATTCTTATGTTATGGGAATAGACGATTCGGTGTTGTCATTAATCGGGCAAGGCTTTACTGTTGCCCGTGACGGCAACAACTATATTGTTTCTTTTCCTAAATTCAAATCGATAGTATGGGAAAATTTTATTTCAAATCATCTTCAACTCGAATATTGGAATGAATATTTGGCCGACGGCAAGGTTGTTTTTCTGTTTCAGCTTGAAAACGGTATCAAAAGATTTGTAGTGGAAAATTATCGTAACGATGAAGTCCTACAGCTTTGCGAAAAACTATGCAATTGCAAATTCAAATCTATTAAAGCAATGCTTTTATCAAATTGGTTTTACAGAAATATAACAAATGATAAATGATTACAAAAATGACTACATAGATTTTAAATTTGGAATTAATGAATATTTACATATATGCATGATTATCCGAACAAATTTGAAGAAATGTATTTGTTTTTCTGTTACCAAATGTAGTAAATCATAAAGGAGTTGTAAATCATAATTAAAATCACATTATATAATAGATACGATAAAAATATTATTGAACCATTTGCATTAAATACCATTGCAAATTCATACGACAATTCATATCAAAGATATGTCAAACCTAATGATACTGATAATTTTGATTATTCGTCTAGAGATTTCAAAAGGTTTTTGGAGGTATCACTGATAATTTCCGATAACGAGAGGCGCGCATATGAATATGATAAATTATGGATAAAAAACAAAAATCCAAGAACAATAGGAATAAAAAATGCAGTTTTCTCAAATGATGGACAGCTAACTTCATATCATGGTGGTGAATTTACAGAAATATATAATATGATTATAGAACGAATTATCAAAAAGCATGAAAAAGCAATAAAACGTATAAAAGGCGCTGATATCGTGGATTTATGTTTATGTATTAATGATGGCGGAATATTGGACTCTTATGACTTCATCCGTTCTCTTAAGAATTTTAATGAGTATATTTTTGATAATATTTTCTTCATTACAAGATGTTGCTTTATATCATACAGCAAATCGACAGGGTTTAAAGAATATCCTAGAATTATAAGCAATTAGCGCAATTGTCTATTGCTTGACAGGTAAAACTGCAATTGATATACTGAAATCAACAATATATCAGGAGCTAAATATGAAAGATGTTATTATTGAAATCCGAAAAAAGAATAATCTTACACAAGAACAATTTGCAAACAAACTTTTTGTAACCCGTCAAGCGGTTTCCCGTTGGGAGCTTGGGGAGTCAATCCCGAATGTCGAAACCATTAAAATGATTTCTGAAGTTTTTGGGATTTCTACCGATACACTTTTGAATGTCAAGCGTAATATGATGTGTCAATGTTGCACTTATCCACTACATAAAATTGACGAGCTTGGTACAAACGAAGATGGCACATTAAATACGGATTACTGCATTTACTGTTATAAAGATGGCAAATGGGTTGATCCGAATTATACTGTCCAAGACGTTGTCAACTATACAATTCCGTTTATGACATCCCCAACCTTCACAGCGGAACAAGCCCGTGAATACCTCGAAAATCTTGTACCAACGCTTAAAAGATGGAAAAATAAATAAAGCGTCATAAACATTAAGAGGCAAGCCGAAAAGCTTGCCTCTTGTTTAATGCTATTGGGATTACATAGGAGAACCGTCTTTTGCACGACGGATTTTTTTGGTTGTGGTAATAACAAAGGGTGTTTCGCGGATGTAAACCTTTGTTACCTGCTTGTAGGTAGGAAGCTGTTCCAATGCCTTGAAAATATCAGATTTAAGCTTCGCCTGAAGCTCTTCCTTAGAGCCGGTCTTGAGATATTCCTCGTCAAGAACACATTGAACAGCCAAAGCAGCCTCGCTGCCTTCTGAATCGCGTTCACCGTAAACAACGTTTTCGAGAACATAAGGAATATTGCCGATATATGCTTCGAGTTCTTCGGGATAAATGTTCTTACCGTTGCCGAGAATGATGATATTCTTCTTTCTACCGGTAATAACGATCTGCTTTTTATCGTTGATCTTACCGTAGTCACCTGTACGGAAATAGCCGTCCTCGGTGAATGCCTCAGCGGTTGCTTCGGGGTTCTTGTAATAGCCCAGCATTACAATACCGCCCTTAACGCAGATTTCGCCTTCGCCGTCCTCGTTGGGATCGTCGATACGAACGTCGATACAGTCGATCCAATAGCCAACGGTTCTGGGATCGTTTGTAAATTCATCGTTAACCGAAACAAGGGGAGAGCATTCGGTGATACCGTAGCCGTTTGTTACGATGATACCGATATCCTCGAAGAAATCAGCAATTTCTGCACGGAGAGGCGCAGAGCCGCAAACGATTTTTTCAAGATTTCCGCCCAAAGCGTTATGAAGCTCAGCAAAAAGCTTGCGTCTGATATCTATACCGATAGAACGAAGGAAGCGGGAAAGCTTGATTGCGAAAGCGATCGTCTTGGTCTTGCCCTTTTCCTCGATGCTTGCCTGCATACGGCGGTAGAGAACCTCCAAAACAGCAGGAACAACGAACATATAACCGGGCTTGTAAAGAGCGAGGTTTTTAACAACACGCTTCAAGCTGTCGTTGATGCAAAGTGTGGAATGGTTGTGCATTGCAACAAGAATACCTGCAACAGCCTCGTAGGAATGGTGATAAGGAAGAATAGAAAGACCTACGTCACGGATAACAGCAGTTCTCAAGCCGGAATCAACGAGATTTACAAGGTTAGATTCGCAAAGCATAACACCCTTCTGGATACCTGTTGTACCGGAGGTGTAAAGAAGCATTTTAAGCGCCTTCATGTCCTTTGTAGACATATTGGCATATTCACGGTCGCCTGCTTCATAAAGCTCCTTACCCTTAGCAAAAAGCTTGTTAAAGGAAAGATATTCGCCCTCGTCCTCATCTCTGTCGAAGGAAACGATATATTTAAGGTTGGGCAAGCTTTCTCTGTTACGGCGAATAATGTCCTCGCGCTTTTTGTCAACAAAGATAATATCGTCGTCGCCGTGGATTACGTTATTGCAGAAATCGCAGTCGGGAAGCTCCTTGTCGATAGGGCAGAAAACGCCTTCGCTTTGGAGAGCGGTAAGATAGGTAAGAATCCAATTATAGCTGTTTTCAGCGGAGCAAGCAATATGTGCTCTTGCCATACCCAAGGAATTGATTGCAGTACCGAGCCACATTGTTTCGGTCTGGAATTCACGATAGGTTACCTCGCGGACACCGTCGGGTGTGCGATACTTATAAGCCGCTTTATCGCCGTCTTCGTCAACAGCTATTTGAAGAAGGCTTCTGATGCTTGTAGGAGAAGTTAATTTTTTAGGAGCGCGCGCAATTGCGTTCTTAGCCATTTGTATATTTCCTTTCAAATACATTCTTCTTGATTTTCTTGAACATTATACATGGTTTTCAAAACCATGTCAAGAGGTTTTGTAAACAATTTTAAAGAAATTTCAAAAAAGTTTATCTAGTTATGATATTGACACGTGAGAGTTTTAATGGTATCATGACACAAATGGAATTTTTGGAGCAGATAATGAAGCTTAAATCAAAGGATCTTTTAGATTACCGTTTTCCCCGTTGGGATGAATTTCCCCCGTTTGAATTATATATTGACCAGGTTATTGCCTTTATCAACGAAAAATTGTCTGTTTTTATTCTTGACGGCGAGCCGATTATTACCGCCGCAATGATAAACAACTATGTTAAGAACGGCGCTTTGCATCCTCCTGTTAAGAAAAAATACAATCGCGAGCATCTTGCTAAGCTTATGGTTATTTGTATCGGCAAGCGTATGCTTTCTCTTGCCGACCTTAGGGAGGCTTTGGCGGCGATGGTTCGTGTTTTTGATTTGCCCGAGGGGTATAACACCTTTTGCGACGAGCTTGAATATGAGCTTTACAGCACAATAGCTCCCGAGGAATATCCGCCGAGAACTATAACCGAATCGGAAAGCCGTGACATTGCCGTAATCCGTTCCCTTACAAGTGCAGTTGCGCGTATTCTTGTTTTCGACCGTATTCTTTCCCAGCGCAGGCGCCTTTCTGCTCTGGCTTCCCGTCTTTTTTAGTTTCCGCGCTCGCTTTTGGAAAAGCTCGGCAACACTTTTTTGCTCCCGCGGTCAGCTTTGTTCAAATTGAAAGCGCTCATTCGTGTAAGTTGAAGCTTATATAAATTGGATTTTAAGAAAAAACAACCGAGGTGTTCTCGGTTCAGACTGAAGACAAACTCGTTCTTTACGTGCTCGAAAGAAAATAATAAGAAAAGATATGCTTCTTTAATTTAAAAAGGAAGCATATCTTATTTTTTATAAGGTATTAAATTTTATTGTATTTTCAAGCACTTTCACGAAATCCTTCGACTGCCCTACCTTTGTAGGGCGACGCTCGAATTTTATACCCCAAAAATAGATATTTTTGGGGACCCCATATCGTGAAAAATAACTTCGTTTCTCTCAGTCTGCTTCAGTTTGCAGACAAAGTCTGCAAACTGAACCGAGATCCTCTCGGTTGTTTTTGTTATCCAAGCATCCATTTAAGGACATATTGAATATATTCGTCCCAAAATTCCCATGTATGGCTGCCCGACGATTCGCGATAGGTAAATCCGTCGCCCCATTCTTCAAGCTTCTGGCGGACAGGCTTTACATTTTCATAAAGGAAATCCTCGGTGCCGATGCCTATATAAACACGGGGACGGTTGGGCTTGTCCTTGGCGTTATCACAAAGGTAAAGAAGGTCATCTGTGTCAGGAACCTGAATATCATCCCCGAAAATAGGCTTGAAAACATCATCAAAGCCTGCAAGACTCTTGATATCGCCGCAGGGAGAGATACCTGCACAAGCGGCAAAGGAGCCGCATTCGCGCAAGCCTATTTTCAATGCGCCATATCCGCCCATAGAAAGACCTGCGATAAAATTATCCTCCTGCTTATCCGAAACATTAAAAAATTCTCGGATAACCTTGGGTAATTCCTTGGCAATATGAGTATAATAAGCCATTCCATGCTTCATATCGCTGTAAAAGCTCTTGTCGCCTCTCGGCATAACAACACAAATACCATAATAGGAAGCATATCTTTCAATAGAGGTTCTGCGAAGCCATATTGTATGGTCATCGCTCAAGCCGTGGAGAAGGTAAAGGCATTTATAGGGGCCTGCCTTAACATTGCTTTCGATGCCTATTTCACCGTAATTTCCCCTTTGGGGCATTACAACCAACGCTTCGGTCTGCATTCCCAAGGCTTCGCTGTAAAATTTCAAATTAATAAGTGCCATATTTTACCTCTTTTTATCCTTTAGACTTTTATTAACTATTCCAAAAATAATTATTGCCGCCAACGGGAATATAGTTCCCGAAAGCATTCCCAGCTTCATGCCAAGCTGTTCCACAGAAATTCCTATATTTTGGGCAATTTCTATCCAAAAGGATGACGCTATAACTCCGTCGGTTATTAATCCAACCGCTTGAGGTCCAACCGAAGCACCAAGGTCGCCTCCTGCCGCCATCATCGCAAACACAAAAACGCCGCCGTCGGGTATTTTTTCCTCTGCAACAACAAGGCTTCCCGGCCACATCATAGAAACGAAAAAGCCGGTCATTCCGCAAGCTATCAAGCCGAGAATCGGGATTCCGCTAACCGAAGCAATTATATAGCAGGCTGTGGCGCCGATTGCCCCAAATAAAAGGACGCTGCCGAGATTTTTGCCTTTTTTTGCATATAAGGTTCTGCCCAATCCCAAGGTCAACCCGAAAAGCGCGGTTCCGAAAATATCGCCCAACACCTTAGGAATACCCAATGCACCCTCAATATAGCTGGAGCACCATTGTGCCATTATTAATTCCGAGGCGCCTCCAAGGAAAATGGCAAAAATACAAAGCCAAAGGGCAGGCCTTCTCAAAAACTTTAAAACACCCGATGCCTTTTCGGGAGCCTTCATTTTCGGGATTTCCGAGCCTGAAAACAGCAAAGCAGAGGCAAGAGGAAGCAAGGCAAACGCCAAGGGCAAAATTTGCCAATTTTCTTTGCCGAAAATATAAAGATAGATTGTTCCTGTTATAATTACCCCAACAACACCCCATGCATAAACCGAATGGAGCTTGCTCATTTCTCGGTCGGGGTTATCCGACGGCAACGCGGCAATAACAGGAGATATTAAAACCTCTGCAAAACCGCTTGCCGACGAAAATATCAATGTGCCTATAACCAAGCACAAATATATATTATTGGGAAAGGCATAGGGCAAAAGACCAAATAAGGCAAGTCCGATTACCCCAAGCCAGGGAGTTAATTTAACAGCCTTTTCTATGTTGAACCTATGGGAGAAAAAGGAAAATATCAGGTCAACCGTAAGCTGAGTAACAAAATTTATCAGCACCAAGGTTCCCAAAAGGGAATAGGAAATGCCATATATCTCCCTAAAGGTCAAAAACAGCATCGGGGCAAGGTTGCCTACAACCGACATTGTTAAATTTGTTGTATAGCAGGCATATTTCAGCCTTTTTATCTTTGAAGTATCCATATTAATGCTCTATATTTGTTGCGATTGCCGCGGTAAGCTCATCCTTAACCTCGACATTTTCGATTTCTTTAAACAATTCTCTTGCGATCGCCTTGGTTTCCTCGCCGTTCATGTGAGAAAGCACATCCTGCCAAACGGCAAAAAGACCGCGGTCCTGCTCATCTCCCTGAACAGATGCAGGCAAACGTCTGTATTTCTTTTCGTTCAAGGAAAATTCCCAGCCAAGCCTGAATCCTCTTGCAGGGTCCATTTTTTCGGGAGGATTTTCGCCATTATCAAAGGCAGAATTTACCTTTTCCAAATGCTCGCCCCAGGTTTTGCAGAAATAATCCTTAATAAGACCGTCATACTGACGTGTTGCATAGTTTTGGATAGGAGAAGAAGCCCAATCGGCAATTATTATTCTTGTATTAAGCTCCATTATATCTCTATGGAAATCGTCATAATCGCCGTTGCGGTCGTCATTCATCCAATCCTCGGAGGAATATATCCAATTTCCCATTAATTCATCGGAATTATATGTGCATACCTCTGCCAAAAGCTCCATTGCAGAAAGGTAAAGCTTGCTATATTTCTTGAAAATATCCTTTTTCTTTGTTGCAAAGGATGTTTTTAACACATCGAAATAATCCTCGCAGGCTATACACAAGGACATTCTCATAAGGTCAACAGCATCATAAACAAAGCCTTGGTTGTTACAAAGTGATTCATAATCACACATCAAAAGCTTCAGGCCCTTTTCAAAATCAAAACGGCTGTATTGAATCTTATGATAAGCCTTACGGCAATAACCCAAAGCCAAAGAAGGATTTTCCTGAATAACATTCAGCTTTGTTGCACCGTCGATTGTTTCGACACCGTAAACGGTTTTTTCAAACAGCTTCCATGCGTTTTTGGTGTTCTCAGATATACTGCCATATCTGCGGAGAACATATTCATTAACCCATTCATCTATATCGGGAGCCTCATTTCGCCATGCCATTTCCCAGAAAAGGTCGTAAACTATGGGATTTGCAAAGGTTCCCTCAGGTGTTATACCGATACCTGCCATAATTTCGGCGGATTTTTTTGCAGAATCCATAAGGCTTGCCATTTCGCGAAGCTTGCCATGCATTCCTGCTCTGCCGCCATAGTTATCCAAAATACAATATATCCAAGGTGTTTTGCCAAATTCTCTGCCGTCCCATGTTGTTTCGTCTGTCCAGCGCGGATTTGCAAGAGAAGCAAGGTCGAGAATCATAATATGCTCTGCCCTATTGTCACCAAAGCCCTGCAAAACCTCTTTCATAGGGTTGGACCACCAGGCTTGGAGTATCCAAACCGCATTTTTATCAGAATCCAAAAGCTCGTCAAGAAGCTTTTTGGACATTTCTGGCTTGGAAAGGTCCTCGGGAACGATTCCGCCCTCATGGCAAACGTCACCGCAATAATAATTTGTTACACAGCCGTAAATCTCTTTTTGAGTTTCGTAAAAAAGGTTGGCAAGATAGGAATAATTTGGATAGGTTGTTTTAAGCACATTAGGACGTACAAAGCCCTCTGCCCACATCCCTTGCGGTGCCATATAGGGCTTGATATCCTCAAAGCCTCTTTCCAAAAGCACAGGGCCTGCAATTTCGCTAAAGCTTTCGGGCATTGCGCCCACAAAGGTCTGCAATGCAGGCTTAGCGCCCATTACTGTCATATAACGTTGATTTGTTCTTGCCAATTCAAGGGTATCGATAACCCAGCTATCACAAACGGGGCCCCCATAGCCTTGAAGATTACCCATAAGCCAAAACGCCTTATAGCAGGGACCGCTTACATAATTCTTCGCTTGGTCGGCATTATATCCCAATTTTTGAAGATATGACACCCACATAGCTTCGGTGCCTGTTATATCGAGAATAAGATTAACGCCCGAAAGCATCAAAAAGTCCAATTCTCGCTGCCATTTTTCATATCCGAAAAATGCCATTGTATACGAATGGGTGCAATAATTATAGGCATAACGCACCTTGCAGGGTGTTTCCTGTCGTATAATCCCTTCAACGGGAACAACAGAATCGGGCATTTTAACCTGCTTTGTCTGCTGAGTTATCTGCACCTTGCAGAAATATTTAAGATAGTGATTTAATCCCGTTGCAATAGAAACACCGCAATCGCCCTCAATCTTGATTTTGCCGTCAAGATCCGAAATTTCAAAATAATCATTTCCCTTGTGGCTACGGCGGATATCAAAAATAAACCAATCAACATAATCTCTGCCAAGGATTCTCTCCACCAAGCCGTTCAAGGCTTCTCTTGTATCATTTTCGGTATAGGTATCCTTTGGGTCATAATTACCCTTTTCGTCCATAATTTCCGAAAGGTCGATATTATGCTTTTCCCTAAGCCAATGGCTGTAATCTGTTATTTCGATTTTCTCTCTTATAAAAGCGGCCTCATTCAAGGGTGCGCCGTAAACCTCGATTTGAGAAAGTACAGCCTTTGACATTGCCCCCTGAGAATTTCCCGTTACAAGGACTCTTACAATTCTGCCCTTGGCTTTGGCTGTCAATTCGCATTTAGGCTCGGCAGAATAGGTCTTAAAATCGCCGTATTTATCAAATTTTACGCCGTCGGCAGAAACATAAACCTTATAGGACACATCCGCAAAGTCCACGCCCTTTATTACAATCCTTGAAATTTCAAAGGTTCCCTCTAAATCAACATCAATATGCTTTGGGAACAAATCTCCGATAACGCAGGGTGTTTCGCCGCCATTTGTCAAGGATGAGCAATCAAAGCCGTCGGCATATACTGACTTGTTTTTTGAAATAAGAAGGTTGTCTGCCATAATTTTCTCCTAGTGTTTACATAGATGATTTTTAAAAAAGAGGCTGTCTAAGGACAGCCTCTTTTATTAAGGTTAATTCAATTAGCCTTCGATGTCGATAACAACGCCGGAACCAACGGTTCTACCGCCTTCACGAATAGCGAAACGGAGACCCTTTTCGATAGCGATGGGGTTGATAAGCTCAACCTTCATGTCAACGTTATCGCCGGGACGGCACATTTCAACGCCTTCGGGAAGATTGATGATACCGGTAACGTCAGTTGTTCTGAAGTAGAACTGAGGTCTGTAACCGGGGAAGAAGGGCTTATGACGGCCGCCTTCCTTTTCGGTAAGAACGTAAACCTGACCTACAAACTTGGTGTGGGGGTTGATGGAGCCGGGCTTAGCAAGAACCTGACCTCTTTCGATGTCGGTCTTCTTTACGCCACGGAGAAGTACACCAATGTTGTCGCCAGCTTCAGCGGAATCGAGAAGCTTACGGAACATTTCGATACCGGTAACGGTGGTCTTGGAAGTTTCGTTGATACCAACGATTTCAACTTCGTCGCCCATCTTAACTACGCCACGTTCAACTCTACCGGTAGCAACAGTACCACGACCGGAGATGGAGAATACGTCTTCAACGGGCATAAGGAAGGGCATATCATCGTTACGAGCGGGAGTGGGGATATATTCGTCAACTGCGTTCATGAGCTCAACGATAGGAGCGTATTCTGCAGAAGACTGATCCTTGTTTTCGCTGAGAAGAGCTTCTCTAGCAGAACCCTTGATGATCGGAATTTCATCGCCGGGGAAGTCATATTCAGAGAGAAGGTCTCTAACTTCCATTTCAACGATTTCAAGGAGTTCTTCGTCGTCAACGAGGTCGCACTTGTTGAGGAATACAACGAGAGCGGGAACGCCAACCTGACGAGCGAGAAGGATGTGTTCACGAGTCTGCTGCATAGGACCGTCAGTAGCAGCAACAACGAGGATTGCGCCGTCCATCTGAGCAGCACCGGTGATCATGTTCTTAACGTAGTCAGCGTGGCCGGGGCAGTCAACGTGAGCGTAGTGACG
>JAZSFY010000334.1:0-6029 GCA_045532415.1 Eubacteriales bacterium
GCGTTACAATAATGTATATGGACGTGGGACTTGATACCGGCGACATGATCATCCGCAAGGAAATTGATATAGAAAACCATTGGACCGCGGAGGAATACCACGATGCACTTGCTCGATGCGGAAAGGATGCATTGAAGGAGTTTATCAAGCTTGCCGAAAGCGGTAATATCCCCAGAACAAAGCAGGATGATTCCTTGGCGACCTATGCACACAAAATCGGAAATGACGATGCATTCATTACTTTTAATGAATCCGCAGAAGACACAAGAAACCGCATCCGCGGACTTTCTCCCTTCCCCGGCTCCTTCTTCTTTATGAACGGAAAGCGTTTTAAGGTTAGAAATGCTATTCTTGGAAACGGAAGCGGAGAAGCAGGCACCGTTATTTCAACAGATAAGGGCGGTATTGAAATTGCCTGCAGTCAAGGAAGCGTTATCATAACCAAGCTTTGCCCCGAGGGCAAAGGTGTTTGCGACGCGGAAAGCTATCTCCGCGGAAACAAAATCGAGATCGGAACAAGGGTAAATGAGCGATAAAGCAAGGCTTGCGGCTTATAATGCCGTTAGGCGAATTTTGGACGGCGCATATTCCAATTTAATTTCAATCAGTGGCGACCTTAGTGGTATTCACAGAGCTTTCGCCGAGAATATTGCCTTGGGAACCTTGGAAAGAAAGGTTACTCTGGAATATATACTTTCAAAATTCATCAGACAAGACACCGACAGAGATACAGTTATTCTGTTGATGACAGGCGTTTATCAAATTTTTTATATGGATAAGGTTCCCGAAAATTCTGCTTGTGACGAAACCGTTGAGATTGCAAAAGAGGTTTTGGGAAGAAAATCTGCAGGATTTGTTAATGCGGTTATGAGAAATGTCTGCCGTAAAAAGCAGGATATTATCGCGGATATCGAAAATTGCCACGGATATATCAAGTATTCTTCATCCAAGGAATTGTTTGACCTTTTGGCAGAGCAATATCCCGAGGATATTGATAAAATCTTCCGAGCCTTTTTAGGCAAGCCCAAAATGTTTTTAAGGGTTAACACTCTTAAAACGACTGCAAAATCTGTTTCTCAAAAGGTTGGCGGAGAGATTGTCGGAGAATCAACGGTTTTCTGTGATAATGCCTCTGATGCATTGGCTGATATTCAAACAGGAGATTTTTATATCCAAGGCTTGGCATCTCAAAAGGCTGTTGCACTTTTGGATGCAAAGAAGGGCGAAACAGTTATTGATGTCTGCGCTTGTCCCGGCGGAAAAACCTTGGGCGCCGCAATTGATATGGAGAACCAAGGTCAAATATATGCCTTTGATCTCCATGGTAACAAGCTTTCCTTGATTAACAAAAGTGCAGAAAACCTTGGAATTACTATTATAAAAACCGAAAAGCAGGATGCAAGAAAGCCTAAAGAGGAATTGTCTGGAATCGCTCACAAGGTTATATGCGATGTTCCATGCAGCGGAACGGGTGTTATGGGCAGTAAGCCCGAAATTAAATATAAATCCCCTGAGGATTTCAAGGGGCTTTATCCTACCCAAAGAGCGATTATTGCTTCCGCATCTAAATATTTAATGATAGGCGGAGAAATGGTTTATTCCACCTGCTCTATCAATAAAATGGAAAATGAGGATGTTGTAAATGAATTTTTGCAACAGAATCCTAATTTCAAATTAGTTCACCAGGAAACCCTGCTTCCTCATGAAGAAGCCCACGAGGGATTTTATATGGCGAAGCTTAAAAGGGAGAGTTAAAATATGAAATCAGATCTCCTTTCCATGTTTCCCCAAGAATTGGGGGATTTGGCTGTTGATTTGGGACAGCCGAAATACAGAGGAAACCAGATTTTTGAAGGCTTATACAAGGGCAAGCGAAGTCTTGATGAATTTACTAATCTGCCCAAGGCTTTTAAAGAAAAGCTTGACGAAAATGCGTTTATTCCAACTGCAACAATCAGAAGGAAGCTTGTTTCGGCGATTGACGGCACAGTAAAATATCTCTATTCCCTACATGACGGAGAAACCGTCGAAAGCGTTTTCATGAGATATCATCACGGAAACACTATGTGTATCTCCACTCAGGTAGGATGCAGAATGGGATGCGCCTTTTGTGCTTCTACAAAGGCAGGCTTGGTCAGGTCGCTGGCGCCTTCCGAAATGCTTCTGCAGATTTTGGAGGCAGAAAGAGATTTAGGCGAGCGTGTTTCCAACATTGTTTTAATGGGCATGGGCGAGCCTTTGGACAATTACGACAATGTAATTAAATTTTTAAAGCTTGTTAACCACGAAAAGGGATTGAATATCGGTTTGCGTCACATTTCCCTTTCTACCTGCGGTTTGGTCGATAAAATAGACAAGCTGGCAGAAGAAGGATTGCCTGTTACGCTTTCGGTTTCTCTCCATGCGTCGGACGACGAAACAAGAAAACAAACAATGCCTATTGCCAAAAGATATACAATCAAGGAGCTTTTGGACGCCTGCAGAAGATATATTGACAAAACAGGCAGAAGAATCTCGTTTGAATATGCTTTGATTGCAGGCGTTAACGATTCCAAGGAAGATGCTCATAAGCTGGGCAGGCTCCTTTCGGGCATGATATGTCATGTGAATTTGATACCTGTTAACCCTATAAAGGAAAAAAACTTTGAACGAAGTGAAAAAAAAGCTATAAAGGTATTTACAGAAACAGTTGAAGCATATAAAATAAGCGTAACGGTAAGACGTGAATTAGGCGCAGACATAAATGCATCATGCGGTCAATTACGTGCTGAAGAAGCACAAAAATAAGAAAGAAGGAGGAACGGCAAAATGAAATACGGCGGAAAAACTGATGTAGGCAAAAAGAGAAAATGTAACCAAGACAGCTTTGCCGTTTTTTCTAAGGAAGGTTATTTTTGCGCTATTGTCTGTGACGGTATGGGCGGTGCAAAGGGCGGAAATGTAGCAAGCGGATTAGCCGTAAAAACCTTTGCAAACATTATTAAAAAAGCCTTTTCTGCCAAGGACGCAGATGATTTCAGCGAAGGCGAAATTAAAAGATTAATGAAAACCGCTGTTGACGAAGCCAACATGGCCATTTATCTTAAATCCCAAAGCTCGGAAGAATTAGAGGGCATGGGCACAACGTTGGTTGCGGTTATAAGCTGTCTTTCGGGTACATTTGCAGTTAACATAGGCGACAGCAGAATATACCGTCAAAACGACAGAAGGCTTGAGCAAATTTCCACAGACCATTCATTCGTTCAATATCTTATTGACAAAGGTGAATTAACTCCTGAGGAGGCGGTGGACCATCCCAACAAAAATATAATATTAAGAGCGTTAGGTGTTGGGGATAAGGTTGAAGGAGATTATTACAGAATCGACAGATATGACAGATTGCTCCTCTGCACAGACGGATTGACAAATCATGTAACAAACGAAAGGATCAGCGAGATCATTTCGGGCGGATATATATCAAAATCAACCTCACTTAAAGCAAGAACCGAAAGGCTTATTCATGAGGCCAACGAAGGCGGCGGAATGGATAATATTACCGCGGTTTTGCTTGGTGTTGAATAATAAAATCAAGTTCATAACGCAAAATACAACAGCGTATGAAAGGAAGATACTATGAATAAATACGAAGGTTTTGTAGGAAAGGTTCTCGATGGCAGATATAAGATTCTCGAGCTTGTGGGAATGGGCGGCATGGCCACCGTACTCAAAGCTCAGGACCTTGTTATGAAGCGCATTGTTGCCATTAAGATTCTTAATGACGAATTTACGGGAAACGAATCGGCAGAAGCAAGATTTATTGACGAATCTAAGGCTGTTGCCATGCTTTCCAACAAGAATATCGTAAGCGTTTATGATGTTGCCATTTATCCCGATATTAAATATATCGTAATGGAATATCTTGACGGAATTACATTCAGAGAATATCTCGACAATAAGGGTGCTATCGGCTGGAAAGAAGCCTGCGTATACATTCTCCAGATCCTACGCGGATTGGAGCATGCACACAGCAAGGGCATTATCCACCGTGATATCAAGCCTCAAAATGTTATGCTTATGAAAAACGGCGACATTAAGGTTACCGACTTTGGCATAGCAAAGCTCCCCAGCTCTATTTCTGAGCAGAAGGATGAAAAAGCTGTCGGTACAGTTTATTACATCTCTCCCGAGCAGGCTTGCGGCAAGGAAACCGATTATTATTCGGACATTTATTCTGTTGGCGTAATGTTCTATGAAGCTGTAACAGGAACACTTCCCTTTATTGCAGAAACTCCTATGGAAATTGCAATGATGCAGGTTAATGACGATCCTGTTCACCCCAGAGATATTGTTTTAGATGTTCCTGTCGGTGTTTCTCAGATTATTTTGAAGGCTATGGAGAAATCCCCTGACGATCGTTTTCAATCTGCTCATGCTATGATCAAGGCTATCGAATGGGTTGTTCGTTATCCCGACGTTATTTTCAGCATGAACGATAACGATACAGAGGAAAATCCCGTCAGCACAACAAGCGTTGTTTCTATCGACATGATTTCCACAGCCGAGCTTGGATACGGCGAAGAAGAAATCAAGGAAAGCCTTGAGAAAAAGAAGAAAAAGAAACAGGAAACCGAAGACAAAAAGATTAAGGAAAGAAAGCAGAAAAAGGTTGTAAAAACCAAAAAGCGCAAGTCTAATATAACCATGTTCCCTATTATCAGCGGTGTTTCTCTTTCCTTTATTATTGTTGCAGTCATTCTTTTGCTTATTGTTGTTATTAATGCCTATAACAATTTCTTCTCACAAGAGGACAAGGGCGAGGCAATGTTCCCCGATATTGTGGGCAGTTATTACAACACCGAGCTGCAAAACAATCTTGCAAACGGTGCATTTGGTGTTAACATTGCAGTTGACGAGGTTATTTACGAAACAAGAGATGATATGGAAAATAACAAAATCATTTCTACCGAGCCTCCTGCAAATCACTCAAGTAAAATCGGCGACGATGATATGATACATTTCACATCTATCACCGTTAACAGAACTGCCAAGGCAATCGTTCCCAATGTTGTTGGATATCCTAAGCGCACAGCAAAAACAATGATTGAGAATCTGGAATTGACCTTTAAATACGAAACAATTAATAATCCCGATTATATTTATTACAACTCCGACCAGGTTGCAGAAATTTATCCTCCTGCAGGAACCGAATTGGATGTTGGAGATACTGTTACAGTTTATTTCTATGAGCGCAGCGATGCAACAAGCACAGGCAGAATGCCTAATGTTATCGGCTTGAATGAAGCTGACGCAAAGAAGCTCGCCCAGACATTTGCTTTGTATACAGTAAAATTTGAATACGAAGAAACCAAGGACGGTAACAATACCGTCATCAAGCAAAGTATTGATCCCGGTACAATTTCCAGCAAGGGCAAAGAGGTCAAGCTTACAGTATCTATTCCCTTGAAGGATATTATAATGCCCGACCTTAAAGGCAGCAAGCCCGAAGAAGTTACCATTAAGATGGATAAGGCTTGGAAGGACAACAAGCTCAAATATGAGCCTATGTATTTCGTTATCGACGAAAACAGCAAGTTTATGTTTGAATATGAATGCTCAATAGCCGAGTCTGTTGAGGATGTGATTTTTGCTCTTTGGGATTATAACTACCGTCAGCTTAATCAATATGACGGCAACGGTACAGTTGCATTCCAAAGCATCAAATCCGGTGATGTTGTGCCCTTTGATACCGAATCTATCGGTTTGATTTATGTAACCTACGAAAAAATCGTGATCGAGCCCGAATCCAGTGAGCCTGAATCAAGCGAACCCGAAATCAGCGAGCCTGAAATCAGCGAGCCTGAATCAAGCGAGCCCGAATCAAGCGAACCTGAAATCAGCGAGCCTGAATCAAGCGAACCTGAAATCAGCGAGCCCGAATCAAGCGAACCTGAAATCAGCGAGCCTGAATCAAGCGAACCTGAAATCAGCGAGCCTGAAATCAGCGAGCCTGAATTAAGCGAGCCTGAAATCAGTGAGCCCGCTATAGGTGA
>JAZSFY010000149.1:0-2075 GCA_045532415.1 Eubacteriales bacterium
AAAATATCCGAAACACATAGGGTACGAAGAATGCTACCCTCGATAACATCATGGCTTAAAACCAATCCCTCGGGAAGCTTTCCGCACACCAAATCATAAAAAAGCTTTACATTAATCAAACCTTTTCCGCAGAAATTTCCCGAGCCGTAAAGTGATTGGGAACGCTGAAAAAAGGCATTTGCATAAGGGTCTGTACCGCCTGAGCCCGAAATTAATCGTGCAAAACCGCTTGAATATGCGCTTTCCAATTCTGTGCGTACAATAGGCTGGATAATTCCATAACCCGAAACTACCCTTCCCTTTTTAACCTTCGGTCGGTTTGCAGGATGAAGGGCAACCGAAAGAAGCTCCTTGACGCTTTCCACAGAAAGGTTTGTATCGGAATCGAGAGTGAGAATATATTTTATTTCTCTTATAAAATCTCCGCCGTAATATTCGGTTTTATTACCTTTAACAATATGGCTTACAAGCTCGCAAACTGCGCCTCGCTTGCGCTCCCAACCTCCAAACTTTTCTTCACTTTTATTTACCGACCGTTCTCGGAAGAACAGACAAAAGCAATCTCCGTGGATTTGGTTTAATCTGTCAATCTGTTCTCTTGCATTTTGGATTATTCTTTTATCCTCAAGATGAAATTGAGTTTTAGAATCGGGAAGGTCTGCAAGCAGGCAAAAATATATATTCTTATGGGGGTTCATATATCGGAATCTCGAAAGAGATTCAAAAATCCTTTCGTCGCCCTTGCTTCCGTTCATTAATGCCGCTACGGTAACCAAGGTCTTTCCCTCATCGGGAATTTTATTAAGCTTTAATCGAGGCGCAAAATAGGGCTTCGCCTTTAAAGAAACCAATTGGTCGGAGATTGAAACAGCGGTTAATCCAAAGGGAACCAAAAGCAATAGGGTTATCCATCCAAGCTTTATTGCGCCTAAAAGAGATAACAGCAAAAGCACAGCAGAAAAAATGCCGAACCAAAAAATCACATAGCTCTTTTTTGGCTTAAAAAGAATATCACCCAAGGGACGCGATGTCTTTTTCGCTTCCTTTATAAGAGCCTTTAATGCATCGGGCTCGCTTAAATGATGCTTTTTGGCATAATCTGCAATTTCACGGCGGTATATCGCTTTTGTTGCATCATCAAAAGAGGAATAGACTTCTTCAAAATCTGCAAGCTCCTCCTCGCATTGCCAAACCAAAGGCAATATATCATCAAAATCGGGGTCGGAAAGGTTTTGAAGAAGCTTTACCGAATTTGCAAGCATTGCCTTTTCTGCGGGATTTTTTAATGCAGATGCAATTTTATTTATAGCGCAAACCCCGAGAAGGGTTCTTGTAGCAGAAAGCTCGGTTAAGTTCAAATCCTCCTGCTTGCCCGAAAGAAGCCTTGTAAGCCCTTTTTTCGTTGGAGAATAATCGCATTTTTGGCAATGCTTCTCCAAAATATCATACATTTTTCTGCATTTCAGCCCATTTTTATCCCTTAAGGAATTAACATAATACCTATGAATTAAATAATAATTGTCAGTTATCCATTTTGAAACATTAGTCTGCTTTCTCCATTCGGATATTATGGAAAAGGAGCGCTTTAATCTTCTGCTTAACACCGTAATAACCCCACAATTGTGATTTTATGCTATTATCGGCAAATTTTAGTTTTTTATGCAGAATATTAACAACTCTAAAACGGTATAATAAAAAATAAAAAGGAAAGTTTTATGAAAATAAATGAAAAAGAGGATATTTCTCAAGAGGAATGCAGAGATTCACAGGAAGCCGAGCTTCGTCCAAACGGAAATGTAACCACCTATGCAAACGGAATCTGCATACATTCAATGGTTATCGCAGGGCAGATCGAGGGACATTTTGCCGCAAACCCTCAAAGCAAATCCACAAAATACGAGCAATGCATCCCCACCCTTGTTGCAGTTGAGGAAAACGACGAAATCGACGGTCTTTTGTTGCTTTTAAACACAATCGGAGGAGATATTGAGGCAGGCTTGGCGATTGCAGAGCTTGTTGCAGGGATGACAAAGCCTACGGTTTCAATTGTTTTAGGCGGAGGACATTCTATCGGT
>JAZSFY010000321.1:0-1693 GCA_045532415.1 Eubacteriales bacterium
CTAAGGTAAACAATAATGACAACCCCTTTGAAACCTATCCCGAGGATCACAGATTCATCGACAATGTTATCTATTCCTCCGAATTTTCTTTGGTTGAGGGCTCCGAGGGCATGATAGTGAATAACCATTCCGACCACTATATGTTCTGTGCCGAATTGAAGATTAATAAGTAATTATAATTAAGGGTATTTCTTTCAAAAAGAAATACCCTTAAAATCTCAAAGAAAAAAATCCTCGAAAACTTTCGTTTTTGAGGATTTTTTATGTTTTATATTTAAAAGGTTTTGAAAAAAGGGTTTGGGGAAGAAACTTTTGCAAAAGTTTCTTCCCCAATTTGCTTTAACAAAGATATTTACTCAATAATATATTTTCCAAATGTGCCTTGGGCGCGGACATCGCATTCTGCTAAAATCAATGCTCCCTCGGCAACATAATCACATTCCAAAACGGTTGCCAAGCGGTAAATATCCGAAACAACACCGCCCTCGGAATGAGGTATAAGAAGCTTTAATTTCTTTTTTCCGCTTGCCACAAGCTCGTCAAGACGTTCCAAAAGCTTGTCGGTGCCCATGCCGCTTTTTGCCGAAATCTCAATAGAGCCCATAGGGTAGGGAGTATCACGGAGAGCAATATCGCATTTGTTGAACACCTCGATTATAGGCTTTTCGCCTGCGCCCAATTCCTCAATAAGCTGTTTTGTAACATTGCGCTTACGCTCGCGCTCGGTAATCTCCTCGCTCGCATCGGTTATGAGGATAATATAATCGGCATATTTAAGTTCTTCAAGGGTAGATTTGAATGCCTTAATAAGGTGGGTAGGCAAACGGTCGATAAATCCAACCGTGTCGGTAAGAAGCATTTCAACACCGCTTGGGAGGGTTAACCTTCTTGTGGTTGGGTCAAGAGTTGCGAAAAGCTTGTCCTCGGCAAGAATACCTGCATCGGTAAGTGTGTTTAAAAGGGTGGATTTGCCTGCGTTGGTATATCCGATAATTGCCGCAGTTTTAATGCCCGAGCGTTCGCGGGAAGCTCTTTTTACTGCACGGGTGCGCTCGATATCCTCGATTTCAGCCGAAAGGGCGGCAATTCTTTGCTTTAGGTGACGTCTGTCGCTTTCCAATTTAGATTCGCCGGGGCCTCTTGTACCGATACCGCCGCCCAAACGAGAAAGCTCCTTGCCCTTACCGGTTAATCTCGGTGCTGTATATCGCAGGCAGGCTATTTCAACCTGAAGCTTACCCTCGCCTGTTACAGCATGAAGGGCAAAAATATCGAGAATAAGCATGGTGCCGTCGATAACACGCACATCCTTGGGCATTTCGTCCTCGATGTTCTTTATCTGGGAAGGGGTAAGCTCGTTATCGAAGATTATAAGGGAAATATCCCCGTCGGCTTCGACGAAATCGGCAATTTCCTTGACCTTTCCGCTTCCTATATAGGTTGCCTTATCGGGGGACGGACGGTTTTGGATAACTCTTGTCGCCTCCTCGCCTCCTGCTGTTTCCAAAAGCCTTGCAAGCTCGTCAAGAGAGCGGTTGCATTCCTCGGCCTTGTCTGTGGTGGAAACCGAAACAAGCAAGGCTCTGCCCGAGCCTGATTTTAATTCTTCTGTTATATTTAAGCTGTTTGACATAAGTGTTCTCCGTGGGGATAGGTAATAGATAAGAGATAAGAGATAAGAGATAAGAGATAA
>JAZSFY010000131.1:0-3745 GCA_045532415.1 Eubacteriales bacterium
CATCATTGGGAAGCTTTCCGCCCACAGATTGAGGGTTCTGTTCAAAAAGAACCGTTAAATAATTGGAAACAGGAGCTTTCATATCGTTGCCCTTAATTAAGGTTATATTACAATAAGGAATCGCCTTTTGAATAACAGCCGCCTTATCAAATATTCCGAATTTTTCTACCAAAAACGCCGCAACAGCCGCATCACTGTTTACCATAGAAACAGAAGATGCATATTCCTGAAGAAATGCATTTAATGCATCCTTATTATTTTCGGCAAAAGCCTTTCTTACAACCAAAACGCCTGTTACAATACCGTTTCCGTTATTAACCTTTTCCCATTGGGAATTAAGGTCAATAACAGTTTTCAAGCCCTCTACCTGAGAAGAAGCCACGGTCACATAAGGCTGAGGCAGCATTGCAACAGAGCCCTCGGACTTTTTCAATGAGGCAACAACCTCCGAAGCCTCGCTTTTAAATTCCAATGTAACATCCTTGTCGGGGTCAATTCCATTTTGAGAAAGAATATAACGCAAGGTGTATTCGGGTGTAGTTCCCTTGCCTGTGGCAAGAATAGTTTTTCCGCGTAAATCCTCCAACGAGGCTATTTCTTCGCCCTTTGCAACAATATACAAAACCCCAAGAGTGTTTACAGCCAAAAGCTGAACCTCGCCCTTTGTATTATTATAAAGGACAGATGCCGCATTTGCAGGAAGCGCCGCAACATCAAGGTCGCCTTTAACAAGCTTGGGAATTATCTCATCAGCGGCTCCTGCTAAAGTAAATTCATAATCGTTTGCAGATTCTCCCTTTTCGTCAGAATCCAAAACCCCTACCAATCCAATAGAGGTCGGGCCCTTCATGCCTGCAACACGGATAACCGTCTTTTTAGCAGAATCGGAATTATCACTTACATTTTCTTGGTTATCGCCTCCGCATCCCACAAGAGAAACGGCAAGCATAATAACCGAAAGCAAAATCAAAAATACTTTTTTCATGGTTTATACCTCTCTTTCCCACATATTTTACCATAAAATAAAAAAACGCTACGTTGCAATTGCAACATAGCGTCGTTTTATTTAATAATTTTAAAGCTGTTTTTGTAAAACTCAATTATTCCCTCTTTTTCCATTTTAGAAAGCTCACGGGATAAAGCCGAACGGTTTACGCCAAGATAAAGAGCCATTGTTTCACGGTCAAAAGGAACCGTGAATGTTTTTGTGCCGTTATTATTGGCACATTGTGAAAGAAAGGTTATAAGCTTTTGACGTAGGGTAGGCTTTGATAACACCTGAACCCTATCGTTCATGGAAAGAGTTTTTGAGGCAAGGAGAGAAAGATAATTATTTTTAAGGACGCAAGCAACCCTATCGGAATTATTCTCTCTCAAAATATCGGGAGAGAGCCAAATCACTTCGGTATCGGTAAGAGCTTTTACGGTAACGGGGATTTCGTTTACATTAAGCCAGCACAATGCTTCGCCGAATGTGTCCCCTTCTGTTACATTTGCAACCAAAACATCGTTACCGTCAATATCGGTAAAGCTGACCTGAACAGTTCCCGAAAGTACAAGACCAAAACGGCCCAAACTCTCGCCTGCAGACAAAAGAACGTTATTTTTGGAATATTTAGTTTTCTGTGCCGAAAGTAAGGAAAGGGCGATGTTACAATCGCCCTCACTTAAATTCATAAATAATCTTGAATTTAAAATACCCTGTTCAATCATATCAAGCGCCAAGTAAAACCTTTTTCAGCTTTAAATAGTCGGCAGCAGTAATCTTTCCGTCGCCTGTCATATCTCCACGGGTTTTTATATCAGCAGTAGTAGCAACCAAGCCAAAAACTACTCTCTTGAGGATAAGGTAATCCACAGCCTCAAGCTTGCCGTTTCCGCTTAAGTCGCCGAGAACATAGCTATCGCTGCTGTTTTCTTCAATAGTATAAGTGGAGATAACACCTTGGTCAGAGGTATAAACAGCGGTCAAATAGCTTATAACATTGCCCGAAATTGTAATACCGTAAATATTTTTATTGCCAAGGCTAGGAGCATATATGACAGTGGGTATCATGCTGTTCAAATCAAGAGCCATAATCTTTTTATCGGTATTATAAATAATCTTGTTTCTATAAGTACCCAATCTCATAAAGCTTGAGGTGTAATAATAACCGTCGGGAAGATTCCATTTATCACTTATGGTATAAACAACCTCGGTTTTGCCGGTTTTCAAATTCACAAGCTGAATATCAGATCCGTTTGCCATGTAGGTATTTCCGTTTACAAAAGCAGCAGATGAATCGGAATTATGCCAAGCAAAGCTATCATACGAGGTATCAGAGCAGGAGTAATCGGCAACTATATCGGTTGCATTTTCATGAACCGCTTTAGAAGCACCGTCACTGAGAAGAAAATATTCATGTCTTGCTCTGGAGAAAAGATCTTTAACAGGGTCATCCCAGGTTACGTCAACATGATACCACTTACCGTCAATCAAAATTTCGTTCCAACGGTGATTCAACGAATTACTTATAACAGGACGGGAATCTATTCCTACACGCTGAAGAAGCTCGTCATACAAAAGCGAATACGCCTGGCAAACGCCCTTTTTGTCACGAAGCATCACATGAATATCATAGTTTTCATAATCCAAATCATATTCAAAATGAGTACATATATAATCGTGAAGGTAAAGTGCTTTTTGAAGATCGCTCAAGCCATTAGGAACTGTGGCAAGAATTGCATTAATTTCGGATTCTACAAAAGCGGTGGCTTCGGTAATAGCATTTGCATCATAGATATAATTCGGAATTATACTATATACGTATTGGGACAACATATAATAGCGATATCCGCCTGCAAAATAAAACAGCATTGGCTCATTTTGATGAATATCGTCAACAATATCACTAAGCTCATTTGAGGTTAATGAATATTGACTTATACTAATCGACGCATCAGCATTAATAAGACCGTTATAAATAGCTTCATAAGCAGTAATCTGTTCGTTCTCAGCCGCAAAAGCAGTAATAGGAAGAACAGCAAAAATCAACAACATTGATAACACAAACGAAATAGTTCTTTTCATTACACAAACTCCTATCAATTAGATTTATGCCATCATTTTTATTATACAATAAATATTTGTAAATGCAAGTGTTTTTGACAAATATCACAAAGACAATTAAATCCAATCTTAATTTTATAACATTTTCAGATTATTTCTTATGCAAAACAGTTGACAAAAAGCCATTTTCGGGTTATAATATCATTCGCGCGGAAATGCGCTTGCTTCAATTTAATATAGGGATGTAGCCAAGCGGCAAGGCACCAGACTTTGACTCTGGCATTTCGTAGGTTCGAATCCTGCCATCCCTGCCAGCAAAAAGAGCACTTCAGACGAAGTGCTCTTTTTGCAGCTAAATTCGCGCATTTCATTCGCGAGCTAAATTGAACTTCGTTCAGCTAAATGTTCTTTCAGAACGCTAAATGCCTTCGGTGCTATGGGCGAATTTAATTTAGCTGTACGCTTTTGCGGACAATTCAGCTATCGAGCGTATGCGAGATAATTTCGCTATTGCGGAAGCAATAATTTAGCTTTATCGCAATATCTTTTCCGTCCACACAACACAAGAAAAAAGACTTTCGCAAGAAAGTCTTTTTTCAATGAAGCGCACCTGCGGTACATGAATAATGAAGTAGCCTTCGGCTATGAAGTGTTGCTTCGCAACATAAAGAATGAAAAATGTGCGCTTCACTTCAT
>JAZSFY010000359.1:0-2104 GCA_045532415.1 Eubacteriales bacterium
CATACGGTCAACCATAACGATTGCTGCTGTAACCTTGGAATCCTTGATAGTGCTGAGGATGTCCATGCTTTCTCTGATAGCTGTGCCTGCTGTGATAACGTCCTCAACGATAACGATCTCCTCGCCCTGTGTAGGCTGGTAGCCAACGAAGATACCGCCTTCGCCGTGGTCCTTAACTTCCTTTCTGTTGAAGAAGAAGGGAAGATCAAGTCCTTCGTTTGCAAGAGCAACGGATGCAGAAACTGCAATAGAAATGCCCTTGTAAGCAGGTCCGTAAAGAACGGAATTCTTGTTTGCGATCTTTTCGTTGTAAACTGCAGCGTAGAATTTACCCATTTCGCAGATCTGCTTACCTGTGCGGATCTTACCTGCGTTGAAGAAGTAGGGTGTTTCTCTGCCGCTCTTTGTAATGAACTTGCCAAACTGAAGAACGTTGGCATCCATCAAAAATTCAATAAATTCTCTCTTGTAACTCATAATATTCTCCATTCTGCCCATGTGGGCACAAATTTTACTGATTTAATCAAGTATGAAATATGCATCTCCGAAAAAGCCGTCGTACAGATTAATGTTGATTTTTTCGCCTATTTCCATGTTTTTATATCTATTGTAACCAACTCTGAATTCGAGCTCTTGGTTATTTACATTGACATAGATATGGTGGGACTCAGTTCTACCACTACCCGTTGTGGCTTTATCCACAACCTCGGCAGCTATTATTTCAGGCTTTGAGGTGTCAAAGCAATAATTGAAGGTGTATAAGAAAGAAGAAATCACTAAAAACGAAATGATAAAAGCGAACACCAAAGATAAAATATTGCTTGATGTTTCCTCAAACTTTAATACTCCCTTTAAGAGAAGGAGCAGGCAAAGCACAACACATATTATTGCGCCCGCCAAAGATATCCAAAGATATTTCGTAGAATCACTTTCGTTTTCAAAGGTGATGAACCAGCAGGTTGAGACGTTTATCAGCACTAACATCAAAACCGTTCCAATAGCAATATCACAGGGTGATTTTTCTTTTTTTTGGTGTAAGGCAATTATTATGAACAGAGCTATAAATACAGGGAGTAGGAAGCAGTATATACCGTAAAAAAGTCTTCCGCTATTGCAAAACAGATATAGCAAATACGTTGGTATAGCCAAAATCATTGCCGCTGAAAATGCAGGATGAGAATGCTCTTTCTCTGCAATTATATAAAATAGATGAACTGCCACTGTAACTACGGTGCATATCGTTATAAACCAAGCGTTATGATTTATTTCTTCAATATTCGGAAGAAGACTTACTGCCAAAACGCCAAAAAAGTACGCTATGCCTAGTAAATACTCAAAAATGGTTACAAAAAAATTACGTTCTTTTTTGTATTTTTGCGGAACATATTTTTTTGAATGTTTGCTATTATAGTTTAATTTCATAATCAAGGCTCAAATTTTTCAAAAATAGGAATAAGACCTTCGCCGATCGCCTCGTGATAGTCAGCCTTGTTTCTCAGTGTCCAGCTTGCGCCCTGAAGCTTCCAGAGCTTAAGGCAGAGAACATTACTGATAATCTTTCTGTCCTTGAATTTATAGGCAATAAAATCGGGTCGGGTAAGGAAATTTTCAAGCATAAATGTGAGAACAAAGTCGATAACCTTGCCCATACCGCTTGGATTTTTAAAGAAGTTCTGCGCAAGCTGTCCGCGGCAGACGTCGGGACGGTGCTTTTTCAGCCACAGAAGGCATCTGGGGTCAAAGCTTTCAACGCAGTAAAGCCCCTTATAATTATCAAGCAGCTTGAAGGTTGCCTCGCAGAGCTTTGCAGCGTTTCCGCCTGCAGTTTTCAGCTCAACTATGAGGGGCGCTTTGCCGTCAAACATTGCAAGAACATCCTTGAAAAGGGGAATTGTTTCATCTGTCCCTTCAAGATTATAGCTTGAAAGGTTAGCCGCTGTCAAGTGTTCTATTTTGCCCTTTTGTCCTGTTGTGCGCTCAAGTGTGCTGTCGTGGATAACAGCAAGCTCGCCGTCACGCATCAGGTGGACATCAAGCTCGATTCCGTAGCCTTTTTTCAGCGCACGATAAAATGCGTGAAGGCTGTTTTCGGGGATTTGCGGTT
>JAZSFY010000354.1:0-3414 GCA_045532415.1 Eubacteriales bacterium
TTGACGTTGTTTCGGGCGGCGAGCTTTATACCGCTTTAAGCGTCCGATTTCCTGGAGATCGAATTTATTTCCATGGCAACAATAAAACCTTGTCCGAAATTTCTCTTGGTTTAGAGAACAAAATAGGCGGTTTTATTGTTGATAACTTCGATGAGCTTGAGTGTCTTAATGAAGAAGCAGGGAAGAGAGGAATTAAGCAGAATATTCTTTTAAGGCTTTCTCCCGGAATCGACCCTCATACTCACAGAGCCGTTGTTACCGGTAACGTTGATTCAAAATTCGGCGTTGCTATCGAAACAGGTCAGGCTCTCGAATTTGTTCAAAAGGCTATTGAAGCCGAAAATCTTAATCTTGAAGGTATTCATTGCCATATCGGAAGTCAGATTTTCGACAAATATCCTTTTACAGATGCGGCTAAGAATATGCTTGACTTTGCTTTGGAAGTTAAGAATAAGCTTAATTACGAATTTAAGAAGATCAATTTAGGCGGCGGCATTGGTGTTAGATATACTGAAAATGACCCTACCGTTACAATTGATGAAATATTCTGTGAAATCAAAAAAGAGCTTGATAAGCTGATTAACGAAAGAGGATTGTATAAGCCTACCTTCTTGTTTGAAATGGGCAGATATATTTGCGGTGATGCAGGTATGACTCTTTATACAGTTGGCTCTGTTAAGAATATCACAGGATATAAGAGCTATGTTTGTATTGACGGCGGCATGTGTGATAATCCCCGTTATGCTCTTTATCAATCTAAGTATACCGTCTATAACGCAAGCCACGCTGACTATGAGCGCGATTTTGTGGCTTCTGTTGCGGGACGTTGCTGTGAGAGTGGAGATTTAATAGGCGAGGATATGGAGCTCCAGAGGTTTAATCGCGGAGATGTGCTTGCTGTTGCTGTTACAGGTGCATATAATTATGCTATGTCATCTAATTACAACCGTGTTCCCAAGCCTGCAATGGTTTCTGTATCAAATGGAACCGAAAAGCTTGTTATCAAGCGTGAATCATATGAGGATATTTTAAAGAACGAATTATAAGAAAAACTGCCTGATTTAATAAAATCGGGCAGTTTTCAAATGTGAGTAATATGAGATTTATAAAATCCGATTCAATCAAGATCCAAGTCGCCAAGGAGCAAGAAAATCAGATTTCTTCGAAAGAACGTATTTTAAAAGCTTGTCAAAACAGCGAATGTATTGCATTTGATATTTACAATGATGATAATCTGATTGGTTTTGCTGCTCTTAAGGAATATGAAAAGGAAGAGTTTTTCCTTTGGAATTTCGCCATTGATTTAAAATATCAAAATATGCACTACGGAACGATTTCCCTAAATGAATTAATATCATATTTGATAAGTAATTATAACATGAAAACAATAACAACAACTTATATTTTTGGAAATTCACACGCAAAGCATTTATATGAAAAGGCCGGCTTTGTTGAAACCGACACCGTTGACGAAGAAGGATGTCATGAAGTTAATATGATACTTAATATCAAGTAAAAAAGCCGAGTTATCTCGGCTTTTAATTTTAGAACAATTCAAGGAATTTCGGTTTTTTTGCTGTGACGGTCAAGCCGTTTAAATATCCCAAGGTTTCAAATTTTTTGCATCCTGTAAATTTAATAGAATATGCACATAATGCCTGTGATTTGTAACCCATTTCGCGGTCTTTTTTATTTACGGCATATTTTCCGTCGCCGAGCAAGGGATGACCGATATGAGCAAAGCTTGCGCGGATTTGATGTGTACGTCCTGTAATCAACTCGACTTCAAGGAGGGATAACTCCCGGTTTTGTGTTTCGGCAACAGTTTTATATCTCGTAACAGAAGCCTTTGCATTTTTGGTTTCGTGGTTCTTTACACGTACAAGATTATCCTTGGAATCCTTTTCAAGAAATAGCTTGATTTCGCCATTTTTGGGATTTACCGCGCCATGAACAACTGCAAGATACTTTTTCTCAATTAGTCTATCCTTGATTATCTCGTTCATTTCTCTTAATGCCGAAGCATTTTTTGCGACGATCACAAGGCCTTCGGTGTTTCTGTCAATGCGATTACAAAGAGCAGGGGCAAAGCTATTTTCGTTTTCGGGAATATATTCTTCCCTTGAGATTAGATAAGCGGTTATTCGATCGATCAAAGTGTCGCCTTCCTCTTGTGTATCGGAATGAACCAAAAGACCGGCTTCCTTTTCGGCAATAAGAATATTTTCGTCCTCGTAGGCTACGCTAATCTTTCCTTTTGTGGCGATATGCTTGGGCGCAGTATCAGAGATTACATCATCGGGAGCGAAAATCAATATAAGGTCGTTTTCTTCAAGGATTTGGTTTTCTTTTGCACGCTTACGGTTGACGGTGATTCTCTTTTTGCGAATCAGCTTATACATCATTGATATAGGAAGATTTTTGAACTTTTTTGTAAGGAATTTATCAAGGCGCTGACCTGAATCATTCTTTTTTATAACTATTTCACGCATATTCTTCTCCGTATCAAGCGCCTTTATTTAGAATAGCTCTTGCTTTGTTTTTGCGTTTTCTTTTGACAACTGTTACGATTACCAAAATTATAATCAAAGCAACAATGTTGACAACAGCAAAAACTATCCATGTAATATAATTCCAATTACAGAAAATCTCATTAAAGCTAATTTTCTCGTTAATATTCTTTCTGTTCATGGTTATGGCATATTTCAAGGGAACGGTAGATACGCCTGTATCTCCCTCGGGGAACGATGAAAGATAATCGGCTAACGCTTTCCATTCCTTAATTTCGGTGCCGTTTGATGTGGCAATATGCTCGTTAAAATCGGTTATGGGGTTGCCTTGAGAATCCTTGGGGGTAAGCTCAAGCAAGCCAAAGGATTTGTCCTTAACTGTACCGAGCATTTCGGCAGAGGTTAACCCCGAAACAACTCTGTAAAGCTTATCCTTTTCTATTTCGATTCTTTCACCGTTTTCGCCAATGAGCCAGCAATCGTACACACGATTCATAAACATTCGGTTTGTATTAACAGAATAACCTAATCCCGAGCAGTATAGCTGTGCATAGGACATTATTCCCGAAACACTTGCATCGATTTCTGCCAAAGACCAAAGCTCGCTTCCGTAAAGATAAACAGAGCAAAGAGGATAACCTGCGACACCGTCATTGCCGATACCAAGAGAGCTTATTTCATAAACCTGAGAAACTGTTATATGGCCTTTATCTATTGATGCTCTGATAACACCAACAGGAACCACAGAAACGTCTACGGGAATATAATTATCGCCCTCGGAGGACTTTATTGCATGGATATAAGAATCACTTATAAGATTGCCCAAAGGCTGTTCTGCTAATTTATCGCTCATAATAGATTGCTCAGGGAAATTAAAGGGGCTGTAAGCTAAAACCTGATCGGC
>JAZSFY010000304.1:0-2947 GCA_045532415.1 Eubacteriales bacterium
TTGACGTTAAAATCGAAACAGCGGGAGCATATCTTTTAAACGGAAAAATAATTTAAAACCGAAAGGAAAATAAAAACAATGAACGAACAAATGAGAAACGCAATCGAAGCTCTCAAATCTGCCCTTGCCGCAAGCGAGGAATTGGCGGCATACAACGCTGCAAAAAAGGCTTATGACGCTGACGAGGAATTGGCTAAATTAATAAGCGAATATAACGTTCAAGCTACCCTTCTCCAAACCGAAGGCGGAAAACCCGAAGCTGAACAAGATAAAGCGCTTATTGAAAGCCTTTCTACCCGTCTCCGTGAAATTTACGACACAATCAGCGAAAACAAATCTCTCGAAGCTATGCGTGACGCTGAAGCGGCTCTTTCCGAAATCGTTGGCGCAATCAATCAGGCTGTTCAGTTCACAATCGAGCCCGAATCTGCAAATTGCACACACGATTGCTCTACCTGCGGCGGCTGCCATTGAGGCACATAACGATCGATTTTGCACGGAAACCTTCGACTGCCGTAGATTTCTACGGCTACGCTCGATTTCCGCACAAACTCGCCTCGCTCTGCACCTCAATGGAGAGGTTGGTCGCTAACGCTCGCGCCTTGCTGCGATGCCCTAAAAATCTTCGATTTTCAGGGTCTCCCTTCGCAGCTCGCAAAACTCTAAGGAGTATTTTTCGAGGCACATGTCCTCGAAAAATACAAGATTTTATTGTATCAAAAAGGTTTTCCGTGGGATTCTACGGAAAACCTATCCCAAAAAATTTGATTCTATCCCCAACGGAGGTTTTCTATGGCACTTTCGCCGCTGATGAAGCAATATCTTGAGGTGAAACAATCACATCCCGATTGCATTTTAATGTGTCGCGTAGGCGACTTTTATGAAATGTTTTTCGAGGATGCAAAATCAGCCTCCCGAGAGCTTGACCTTGTTTTAACAGGCAAGGATTGCGGGCTTGAGGAAAGGGCGCCTATGTGCGGTGTGCCTCACCATGCCGTTGACGGATATATCGCTAAATTGGTTTCACGAGGCTATCGTGTTGCAATTTGCGAGCAAATGGAGGACCCTGCAACTGCAAAGGGCCTTGTAAAGCGTGATGTTATCAGAATAATAACCCCCGGTACAGTAACCGAGGGCGGTTATCTTGACGAAAAGAAAAACAATTATATTTCTGCCGCATATATCGACGGCTTTGGCTGCGGTATCGCCTTTGCGGATGTGTCCACAGGTCAAATTTCGGCAACCGAAATTCTTGGGGACAACCTTAATGCAAGGGTACTTTCCGAGGCGGCGGCATATATCCCCAGCGAGCTTATCTGCCGAACCGATTTTCCCAAGGAGCTTTCTCAAGCCTTCGGCGGAAGATTTAATACCCTTGTTTCAAATCTTGAGGATGATTGCTTCGACGCGAAAACAGCCTCAGACATTATTTTTGAAATCTACGGTGATTCACCTAAAACCGACAGCGATTATGCTGTTCGCGCTGTGGGCGGATTGCTTTCATATATAAAAAATACTCAAAAAATCGACCTTTCTTATCTCCAAAAGATAAATTTCTATTCCTGCGATGAATTTATGGGCATCGATTCGGCTTCAAGAAGAAATCTTGAAATTTCCGAATCCATGCGTACAAAACAACGCAAGGGCTCTTTGCTTTGGGCAATAGACCGCACCAAAACAAGCGCAGGCGCAAGGCTTTTGCGCCGTCATCTCGAAAAGCCTCTTGTTAACGAAAGTGCTATACGCTCTCGCTTGGATGCTGTTTCCGAGCTTTACACAGACGGCGTTTTAAGGGACGAGCTTCGTGAGGTTTTGAAAGGTATAACCGACATCGAGCGTCTTACAACAAGATTGGTTTACGGCACAGCAAATGCAAGAGATTTAAAATCTCTCGAAAGAACCATTCTTTTGTTCCCTATGATAAAGGATCTTTTGGCAAACGCCAAAACAAAGGCATTAAAGCGTATCGATTCCGAAATCGATGCCTTAACCGAGGTTGCCGAGGCTATTGGAAGCACAATTGCCGAGGAGCCTGCCATAACCCTTAAAGAGGGCGGAATAATCAAGCGAGGCTGTAATGCCGCTGTGGACGAGCTTTATGATATGGTCACAAACGGCAAGGCATGGATAGCCAAAATCGAGGAATTGGAAAGAGAAAAAACAGGCATAAAAACCCTAAAGGTCGGCTATAACCGAGTTTTCGGCTATTATATCGAGGTTTCAAAATCCTTCCTTTCTCAGGTTCCCGATGATTACATAAGACGTCAAACCCTGTCAACAGGCGAAAGATATGTAACCCCCGAATTAAAGGAAACCGAAAGCCGTGTTATCGGCGCGAGAGATAGGCTTTATGCATTGGAATATGAGCTTTTTGTTTCTCTCCGTGATTATGTTCTTAAGGCTCTCGACAGAATAAAGCTTGCGGCAAACGCAATAGCCGAATTGGACGTTTATTGCTCTAATGCCGAAATAGCAAGAGAGCAGGGATATGTTTGTCCCGAAATCGACCGTTCGGATAAAATTGTTTTGAAAAACAGCCGTCACCCTGTTGTTGAACGTTTCCTCGACGGAAATTATTTTGTGCCTAACGATTGCTTTTTGGATTGCGGTGCAAACCGCATGATGCTTATTACAGGCCCCAATATGGCAGGTAAATCTACCTATATGCGTCAGGTTGCATTATGCGTTGTTCTTGCTCAGGCGGGCTGCTTTGTTCCTGCAACAGAAGCAAGAATCGGCATATCCGACAGAGTTTTCACCCGTGTAGGCGCATCCGACGACCTTGCAAGCGGAAATTCCACATTTATGCTGGAAATGATGGAGGTTGCGGATATTTTGAACATTGAAACAAAAAACAGTCTTATAATTTATGACGAAATCGGCAGAGGCACAAGCACCTAAGACGGTATGGGCATTGCACGAGCCGTTGTAGAATATACTGCCAAGA
>JAZSFY010000270.1:0-12318 GCA_045532415.1 Eubacteriales bacterium
TAGCCCTTATGCTTGCCCAAGCCGTATCCCGAATAAAGCTTTTCTTCCTCGTCAAGCAATCTATCCCTTGTGACCTTAGCTAAAACCGAAGCAGCGGCAATAGAAGGACAAATAGAATCACCTTTAATAACAGGAACGGCGCGAACCTCAAATCCTCTAACCACGTTACCGTCAGCCAAAACCAAATCGGGCTTTATGCGTAATTTGTTTACCGCACGGTTCATGGCAAGCATGGAGGCGTTGAGTATATTATATTTTTCAATTTCGTACACCTCTGCATGAGCAACGGCGCAATCTATGGCGTTTTCTCTTATAATATCATAAAGCTTTTCGCGTTTTTTATCCGAAAGCTTTTTAGAATCGTCCAAGCCCTCGATAACCAAGCCCTCGGGTAATATAACCGCGGCGGCAACAACAGGGCCTGCAAGAGGACCTCTGCCTGCTTCATCGCATCCGCACACAATCAATTCCCCTTGGTGCAAAAAGGAAAGCTGGATTCCCCAATCAAGTGACATCTTTTTAACCTCTGTCAAGAGTTATTCTGCCGATTTTTCCTGCGCGAAATTCGTCAAGGATAACACCGCAAGCGCGGTCCTCGTCTATAACACCGCCCGAACGGAGAAATCCTCTGCGTCGTGATATTTTCTCGAAAATGTCATAATCGCTGTCCTCATCGGAAAGCTCGATTCCAAATCTGTCCACAAGACATTTTGAATATCCGTTTGCTCTTATTAATCCGATAAGATTACAGGAAAGCTCTAAGGTATCGAGGATATCATCCTTAATTGAGCCAAGGCAGGCAAGCTTTACGCCGACAATTTGGTCGTCAAACTTGTGCCAAAGGATACCGGGAGTATCGGTAAGCTCCAATCCCAAGGAAGGAACAGGAATACGGGCATTTTGACGGGTAACACCGGGCCTGTCCTGAGCTATCGCCTTTTTTGTGCCCGAAATTGTATTAATAAGAGTTGATTTACCAACATTTGTAATCCCTGCAACCATTGCGCGGATAGGGCGCTTGATTCCTCTTGCCGCGTCACGGGCAAGCTTTTCACTCATAAGAGTATTAATGCCCTTTTGAATGGATTTAATATTAAAGCCGGTTTTGCAATCTATTGCAATAACCTCTCTGCCCGAGCGCTTAAGCTTGTTTTCGTAATACTTTGTAGCATTAGGGTCGGCAAGGCCGCTTTTTGTTAAAAGGGTTAAAACAGGTTTATTGCCGAAAAGCTTGTCAAAATCGGGATTTTTACTTGAAATGGGAGCACGGGCATCAAGAAGCTCGATAACCATATCAATGTTAGGGAGCGATTCCTTTATAAGCCTTTTGGCTTTCGCCATATGCCCGGGATACCAAACTATATCTGCCATATTGACCTCAAATCAACTAATCAACGGTTCCAAATTCGGGTGAAAGGCGGATAACCACTCTGCCCAAAATACGGTTTACATTCATTTCGCCATATTCAGAATCGCGGCTGTCCTTAGAATTATTACGGTTATCACCCATTACAAAAACCATGTTTTCCCCAACCGTAAATTCACTTTTGTATTTTTCAACATTAGTGCCGTTCATGGGGAGATCCTCGCCAAATCGAGCCTTCATTTCTCTTTTCATGTCCTGAATATAAGGCTCATCAAGTTTTACGCCGTCAACATAAACCTCCCAATTGGCATAGTCTATGAAAACAGTTTGACCTTCGGTAGCAATAACTCGCTTTATAATAGGCTCGTCGTCATCACCATGGTTTTCAGGATTGATTACCACTATGTCGCCTGTTTCGGGAGTATAGAACAAATTGGAAATAATAAGCTTATCCTCATGATGAAAGGTCGTCATCATAGAGCTGCCGTCTACCGTAACATAGCGGAACACAAAAAGGAACATCAGCATCATCAAAGCCAAAGCATAGCAAAATGTTTCCAAATATTCATAAACCGTGGAAATAACAGGCTTCTTAGGCTCGGCAGGAATTATTATATCCTCGCTTCCCTGTTCCTTTGTAATTTCGGTAACCTCAAATTGATTCATAAAATCACCTTTTCGGAAATAATAAGGTTTATACAAGCCCCAATGACAAAGGGGCATAATAAGCAAAAGTGTCTGCGCAAAAACGCAGACACCAAAGAGTCTCTTTAGATTTTTTCCTTGACCTTAGCGTTCTTGCCCACTCTATCACGGAGATAGTAGAGTTTAGCGCGACGAACCTTACCAAATCTAACAACCTCAACCTTTTGAACGTTGGGGGAATGGATGGGGAAGGTCTTTTCTGTGCCAACACCGTAGGAAACACGTCTTACAGTGAAGGTTTCGGAAATGCCGCCATTCTTTCTGGCGATAACAGTACCTTCAAAAATCTGGGTTCTGACTCTCTGTCCTTCAACGATTCTCTGATGAACCTTAACAGTATCACCAACGTTGAATTCGGGGATTTCGGTTTTCAACTGCTCATTTGTAAATGCTTTAATGATATCCAAAGCCTTTACCTCCATTTTCTTCTGGGCGTTCATGCTGAGCCGCAGAGGACCACCCGATATTTAACGCCCTATTATATCATGAGTTTTTTGAAAAATCAAGTATTTTCGCAGATTTTTCCCAATTTTTCTCGAATTTCAATATGTTGTATTTTCTGAAATTCAACATATCAACACATTGATATTTTTACCTTCGATTGTTGGGACGGAACCTTGTTGCGTAATAAAGAACCTGCATAATTGATGTTACCAATGCGGCAACATAGGTTAACGCCGCGGCTGTCAGAACCTTTTTCGCACCCGAAAGCTCCTCGCCCTCGAGGACAACGCCCTTTTCCAATGCCTCCAACGCCCTTTTCGATGCATTAAATTCAACAGGCAGGGTTGCAAGCTGAAAGACCGCAACCGTACCAAAAAGAATTAATCCGCCGAAATATATCATCTGTCCAAGCTCTGCGCTCATAGCGCTCGCGCCATAGGATATAAAGAAACCAATGATAATAAGCAAGGGCCCGATTCTCGAGCCGATATTACAAACAGGAATAATGGCATTACGCAGTTTTATGGGAGAATAGCCCTCGGCATATTGCAATGCATGGCCTGCTTCATGGGCGGCAACGCCTATTGCGGCAATGCTTGTGCTTCCATAAACAGAATCGGAAAGAGAAATTCGGTTTGCCTTAGGATCATAATGGTCGGTTAGGTTTCCCGAAATTCTTCCAATGGCAACATTGTAAACTCCGCCTGCGTTCAAAACCATTCTTGCGGCATCCGAGCCCGTTATACCTCTGCGGGAGGCGATTTTTGAAAATTTATTAAAGCGTGATTTCACAAGACGCTGAGCCGCCATGCCCAACAAAATAGCAGGCAGCATATAAATTAAATAATCTAAATATCCGTACAAATGTATCTCTCCTTTTTATTATTTTGTTCATTAGGCAACATTTTAATTCCTTTGAGAAATACTGTCAACGGCTAATATGTAAATTTTTATTATCCAAAGGCTTTTGCATTATCGATTTGAATATTCTTCAAAACGCCGTACTCGGTATAATCGCCGAGGGCAGAATCAACATACGTCTGGTCGATAGCATACATCAAATCTACGGGCATTTCTCCGTAAATTGCTCGGTATATCATGTGGGCGCCTACATAGCCTGCAAGAGGAGTGCTGTGGAGATGATTGTCATTGAAGCAAAGCTCCCATTTATCAACACCTTGTTCTATAAGCATATCAAGTTCAGCCTTCCAATCAAGGCAATAAAGCCAAGGACAAGCCTCCGAAGCGGCATTGATAGCCCCTCTCGATTCGTTATGTGCAGGGAAAACCACCAGCGCAGTATCCGAGATTTCACAGCTCATTTGAAGTATCTTCAGATAATCGATTTCGCTTTCGGAATATAATCCGCAGATAAACACAGCATCATAAGTGCCTGCTTCAATATCGGATATTAAGCTTGTATCCGAAATAAATGTACCTACCGTAGCATTGCCGATAGAAACAGCCTCAACATTGCATTTGTTTTCGCTGTAAAAGAACATTTCGTCAAGGATGCTTCCGATTTCAGAGGTTGAAATAAAGCTGTTTCCCAGAATAAGGATATTACCGCCCTGAAGATATGACAAGGTTCCCACGCCGGTTGCCTTAGTTTCGGCAGTAAGCTTTCCGTTCAAAAGCTTCATAGCGCTTTTTTCCGAAACCTCCATAACCTTTGCAATAAGGGTTATAACATCGTTTTCTCCATTTTTAAAGGTGTATCTGTATCTAAATTCGCCTTCCTGCTCCTCGGCATATTCTGTAACATCAATGCCGTTAACATTATTTTGTCTTACTGTCAAAACATTCCAGCCTTCGATATCATCCGCTTCATAATTGAACACTCTGCCGATTTGACAATTCTCACAGCTTGTGCGGAGAATGTTATATCCGCCGTTTCCGTCGGACTCGAATGTCCATTCCGAGGGAAGGCTTAACGAAAGAATACTTTCTCCGTCGCCAAATTCAAAATAGGAATCTGCATATTCCATTGCAGGCAGACGAGGAATCGAATTGAGCAGATTGATGTTATCGAAACGGGAATTGTCAAGCTCAACCGAGCCAAAGCAGGCGCGCTTGAGCATCATATAATCGGTTGCGGTAAGTCTTCCGTCCATTTTAATATCAGCACGTTCAAAGGCACCCTGACTTAGGGAGGTCATACCAAAGGTTGCTTTTTTAAGCATCATATAGTCGGAAGCCTTGATTGCACCGTTGCCGTCAACATCACCGAGAAGCCATTCTGTGGGAATGGCTTCGCCATATACCTGTATCTCGTTTATGAAGGTATGGAAAAAGGATGCTCTTAAATAAATTTTTACATATCTTGCGGTAGCGTCTAAATCCAAATCGGTCCAATATGCAAAATTATCGTTTTCGCCGTTTTCATTTACCGCCTTAAGGCTAAAATCACCGACTCTTACATATTCAATACCGTCCAAGGAAACCTCGGCATAGGCTTCAGAGGGCTCATAAACAGCGGCAGACCAGTTGTTGCCCAAATGCAATCTCATGCTGTTGATTTGAGATTTTGCTCCAAGGTCAACTGTTACGATGCCATAGCCGTTTTCGGTATTAAAAACATCGGGGTTCGCCACGTTCAAATTATAGTAAAAGGAAAACCAGTTGTCATTAAAAAGAGTTTCGGTGTCATTAGAGGCTTTGCCGTCGGTAAGGTCGGCGGTGTAGGTATCAAAGCCTATGCCGTTGCCCGAAATAGCATAATCTGCGCCCAAGGCAATATTCATACCCTTGGGAGCCGGTTTTCCGTCGGCGTATACCTCGATTTCGTTGATAAATGTATGATATGTCGAAGCCTTAAGCTCTATTCTCACATATCTTGCAGTAATCGGAACAAAGGACACCTCTGTCCAATAAGCCGCAATGCCATATCCGCTTATGATGCTATTTAACGAAAAATAATCAACTCTTTCAAAATCAACGCCGTCATTAGACACCCAAAGGCAGGCATATTGAGGCTCGTAAACAGCGGCACCTGCATTGTTGCCCAAATGGATTTTGACTCTGCCCACCGATTGAACCGAGCCAAGGTCGACTGTTACAATGCCCCTACCATTTTCGGTGTTATGCGTATCGGGATTGCCCCAGTTGTTCATATTGTAGTAAAAGGAAAACCAATCGTCATTAAAAAGAGTTTCCATATCGTCGGAGGCTTTTCCGTCTGTCAGGTCGGCTGTATAAACCTCAAAGCCAACACCGTTGCCCGAAATGGTATAGCTTTTTCCTAAAGCCAAATTGCCGCTTTCATCTTCTGCAGATGCGCTGTAAGGCACAAAGGGTATCATGCAAAGAACCATAAATAAAGCAATAATACGTTTTTTCATTATGTCTGCTCCTTTAAATTTGATTATTCATTAAGGTTACAATAACCTCAACCATTTTTTCAAGAGATTGAATCGGTACAAATTCGTGAATGCCATGGAAGTTCGCACCGCCTGTGGAAAGGTTGGGACATGGCAAGCCCATAAATGAAAGCCTTGCGCCGTCGGTTCCTCCTCTGATAGGAACGATATCTGCCTTGATTCCCGATTTTTCCATTGCGGCAACAGCCTTATCGATTATATGGAAATGAGGAAGAATCTTTTCCTTCATGTTGTAATAGCTGTCATTTAAATCAAGCTCAACAGTTCCCTGACCGTAAACGCCGTTAAGATAGGCAACAAGGTTCTCCATAAATTTCTTGCGCTCTTGGAATTTATCCATATCATGGTCGCGGATGATTATTCCTGCCTTTGCCAAGGTTTCATCGCCATTTACAGACATAACATGGTAAAATCCCTCGTATCCCTCGGTATGGGCAGGCGTTTCCGCCTTAGGGAGCATCATAATAAGCTCGGAAAGAATGAGAGAAGCGTTTTTCATTTTGTTTTTCGCGCTTCCGGGATGAATATTAATTCCGTTTACCGTAATTTTTGCGGTAGCGGCATTAAAGTTTTCATATTCGATTTCGCCCAATTCACCGCCGTCGATTGTATAAGCCCAATCACATCCGAATTTTTCTACATTAAAATGGTCGGCTCCTCTGCCGATTTCCTCATCGGGAGTTATGCAAATAACGATTCTGCCATGAGAAATTTCGGGATGAGCAAGGATATATTCGCAGGCTGTTACAATTTCGGCAATGCCTGCCTTGTCATCAGCACCCAGAAGTGTTGTACCGTCGGTTACGATAATATCCCAGCCGATATATCTTTCCAAGCCTGACGAGGAAATGAAATTTTCTTTATTAAGAGGAATATCTCCTCCTTGATACTGAACAATTCTCGGCTTTATATTCTTGCCCGAAACAGCAGGCGATGTGTCCATGTGGGCGATAAACCCGATAGAAGGATCCTTTTCTCTGCCCTCTGTTGCAGGAATAAACCCGTAAACATAACCCTTGTCGTCCATTTCAACATTCTGCAAGCCTATGTCTGCCAATTCAAAAGCGAGGCATTGACCGAACGCAAGCTGGCTTTTAGTAGAGGGAACTGTTGCAGATTCTTCGTCGGAGGTTGTATCAAAAGAAACGTATTTTAAAAACCTTTCGGCAATATTCATAATTAATCCCCTTTATTTTATGCTGTTTTCATTTTACTGCACTATCGCCCTTTTTTCAATAGATATATATTATTTATTTTTTGCTAAATTATTAATTTTTCCTTGATTTTAGAAGAATTTTGTAGTATTATGAATTGGTTGTAAAAAGATTATTAAATGAAAGGAATTTTTATATGAGCACAAACGCAAAAACAGGCGGATGGCGCACAAACAAATGGATCCGTGCGGCGATCCCCGCTCTTCTTCTCCATTGCAGTATCGGTACGGTTTATTGCTGGTCTATGTTCAGCCAAGAAATTTCCGATTATATCGGTCATTCCAAGGGTGCAACCGAATGGGCATTCAGCTTTGCTATTTTCTTCCTCGGTATGTCTGCCGCTTTCTTGGGCAATGTTGTTGAAAAGAACATTCACAAATCATCTCTTATCGCTACAATCTGCTTCTCTGTTGGTATGGCAGGTACAGGCTTCTTCATTTGGTACGGCGGTCAAAACAAGGGCAGCATCGTTGCATTGTTAGGTATCTATCTCTGCTACGGATTTATAATGGGCGTAGGCTTGGGTACAGGCTATCTTTCCCCTGTTAAAACTCTTATGCTCTGGTTCAAGGATAAAAAGGGTCTTGCAACAGGTCTTGCTGTTGCAGGCTTCGGCGCCGCAAAGGCTATCGCAAGCCCTATTATGCAGGGTATGCTTGAGGGTCTTGGCGAAAACGGCATCTGGTTGATGTTCCTTATTCTCGCAGGCGTTTATTTTGTAATGATGTTTGTAGGCCACCTTCTTCTTAAGAAGCCCGACGATTGGCATGAGCCTCAGGATGCTTCCGAAAAGAAGAGCATTATGTCTGTTATCAAAACTCGTCCTATACTCAACTATGTTGGTATTTGGTTGATGTTCTACATCAATATAACCTGCGGTCTTATGCTTATCTCTCAGGAAAAGATGATCGTTAAATGTATCGGTCTTGGCGCAATGGTTGGTGTTATCTCCACCGTTTCGGCAATCTTCAATGCAGGCGGCAGACTCGGATTTTCTGCAGCAGGCGACAAGCTTAAGGACAGAAACACAATTTACAAGGTTATTTTCATTCTTTCCATCGCCTTCACCGCGATTGTTATAATCACAGGCGGTATCGAAAACGGCGCAAGCAACGGCTTCCTTGCTTTCCTCGTTTTGGCTCTTATTATGGTTGTTAACGCAGGCTACGGCGGAGGCTTCTCCAATGTTCCTACCCTTCTTTCCGACCATTACGGTATGTCCAACATCTCTGCTATCCACGGTATTACCCTTTCGGCTTGGGCATTCGCAGGCTTGACAGGTAACCAGCTTGCTAACTGGATCGTTTCCAATTTCGGTACAGTTGTAGAGATCAACGGCAACAACGTTAACCCCCAGGGCTACCAGATTGTAATTTATGTTGCAATCGCACTTTATGCTGTGGCATTGCTTCTCAGCATGTTCTTTGTAAGAAAAGCAAACAAGGACGCATAATTAAATTAATTATTAATCGCGGCGCAAACCCATAAAGTTTGTGCCGCCTTGCTTTTGGAGGGCATAATATTATGTTTATCAAAAGACGGGAAATGAAACGCTCTGATTGGAAAAGGATAATCAAGCGGAAATATATTACAAAAAATATAAACATTCAAGGTATCGAGGGTGTTGCAGGGCTGATTTATATGGAGCAGGTGTCTGCCCCTCTTGAAAAGAATGGCATAACCATTGTTAAAGAGGGCTATAAATGGCTTCAAATCGCATTGAAGGACCAAAATTTTTGGGTTACAGCCATGTTTGACGAAAATGACGATTTCGTTCAGATATATTTCGATGTAACATTAAAAAACTATTTTGATATTCCCGATAACCCCCAATTTGATGATTTGTTTATTGATATTGTCCTGACAACCGACCGAAAAGTTATCGTTTTAGACTCCGATGAGCTGAACCAAGCCCTTGAGGAAGGGATAATTTCCAATCAGGAATATGATTTAGGCAAATCCACCTCCAAAAAGCTTTGCAATTATTTGGAAACAAACTCTTTAGACGCAATTAATCTATGCAAGAATTTGATGCAAGCCCTTATGCAGGAAAATAATGATTGACATAAGGGTTGTTTTATGATAGAATATAAAGGTCGGGGCAATAGTCGCGGCAGGTTATAATAATTGCGGATGTGTCGGAATTGGCAGACGAGCCGGTCTTAGAAACCGGTGCATATGCGTGAAGGTTCAAGTCCTTTCATCCGCACCAAAGCATTCAAACCCGAACCTTTTACCAATCGGTGAAACGTTCGGGTTTGTTGTTTATTTGAGTTGAATGGCCAATAGTCCCATGGATAAATCCATGGGACTATTTAATTTTAGAATTTTGGTGTAAAATAGTAGATTAATTTGTAGAAATATGGTAGAATATATAAAATAATGTTTTTTAATGTTCTTGTTGAGAGGGTGATTACAATTGATTAAGAGCGAAGTCAAATGGCTGCAATTATCAGATTTGCATATTTTTCAAACTAGTGAATGGGAAATAATGAAGAAAAGTTATGAAGAATTGGCCGAAGTTTTTACTCCTAATTTCATAGTTGTAACGGGTGATTTTTGCCATAAAAAATACAACAAAAAATATAATGCTGCTTTAGACTTTTTGAATGATATTTCTATAATTTTTAATGTTAAAAAAGAGAACTTCTTTTTTGTTCCGGGAAACCACGATACGTCAAACATAGCAAACAGACATGAATGTGTTACAACAATTCATCATGAAATCGAAAACAATCCAGAAGTATATCTGCGATATATTAAGAGATTAGAGGGTTCATTTAAGGAATACAATAAATTTATAAGAGAATTTTATGGGGATTCTTTAGATCCAAATGATCCTAGAGTCAAAAATCCCGAAAGCATTTATTGCATTACTTGGGACAATAAACTTAATATAATAGGGCTTAACACATCGCTTATATCTTCAGGACATGACGAACGATCTGAAATTATTAACATTAATAGATTAACCGAAGTTTCAAAGCAAATTTCAAAAAAACACCCCACGATTGTGCTTGCACATCATGCTCCATATTCCTTGGTAAAAGGTCAAACGGCTCAACTAGAGAGACTTCTTTCTATTATGAAGGTTAGGGCATACCTATGCGGTGATGAACATAAAACTGAAAGAGATGTCGCTAACAAGTTTGATTTTGGAAACCAAACAGTGTGTATTGTTTGTGGAAAATCTGCAGTTGAACCGAAAGATACTTATTCAGATGTATGTGCTATTGGATATACATGGAATGGTTCAAAAACAAATGTCGAAGTGTATAAATGGTACAGGCAAAATGTTGATCCGCCATTTCGCTTTATTAAAAGTGACATGTGGTATCATCATGTAGACAAGCCATTTTGCTTTAAAATGTCGGATAACGACTATGAAGCATTTCCAACTAGGGATAATATCGTTGGTGCGTGGAATTCTCTGTTATGTAAGCTTGAATCAAAGGATTGTTTACTAACTCAAGCACTCAAAAACAAAAAAATTAAAAATAAATCCAGCGATGAAGAAATATTTAAGTCAGAAAAAATTATGCGTTCTCTAATTATGATTGGAGTACCATTCCATGCAGTAGCCGAAATAACAAATAGGACATTAGACTCATTGATTAGTGAGGCACAGGCCAATGCTCCAGGATATAAATTAGATACAAAAATTATTAGATCAAAGGTATTAGATGCAATTAGATCCTTAGACATAACTAGATGGACAACAGCAGAAATTTCAAGTTGGAGCATTAAATATGTTCGAAGATATGGTCACAATAATAAAACTATACAATTTTATAACATTCCGCCGGAACTCAATAAAGGGAAAACAATAAATGACATCAATTATGCATTTGTTAAAACAGTTTTGATTCCCGACCTGTTTAAGTCTGTATGTCCTTCTATAGACATAGAACAAATCAAATCCCCCCAACGAACGAATCTTGCCAATGAAATTATTCGTTTTTTAAACGAATGTGACTCATATATGCTTGATTATGAATTGCTTAAAAGAACGATACAAGAATTTATCACAAAACCTCCTCATCCGTGGTTAATTATTGAAGACCAACGGGAAAGTATATTTCAATATGATCGCCATAGTGTTGAAAGTAATTTGAATGAAATTAAGGAATATGAAAAAGCAAACAGTAATGTACCCTCTGCCATTATTATCGAATTGTTACATCACACTTCTGCGATGATGCTTGATTGCTATTTTGATTTTTGTGGTTGTTCAGATTTAGAATCTTTTAAAATTCTTCTCAACTACTTTAGACAAGCAGTTGAACATTTGTGTGATAAGGATAAATGGGATCTACAATTTGATAATGTTATGATTCAGAAAATGATCGATGATTTTAAGAATCAAAATATTTCAATTTTAGATTACTATGATATACTACGTAGTATAGACCCACAAAAGATCCATATATCCAATTCATATGAATATCTTGAAAAGATAAAAAAATTCGTATTGTCTTCTCTACAAGTAGTTGACTGTATTCGCCAAGTAGAATTTGCAGAGACAACAGTGTAGTTAAAATATTAAAGATAATGGTACAGTTTGTTATTTACTGTACCATTATCTTTTTATTGTGATTTTTTACATCGATCTCTTTTCCACTGTTCAAATTCTTGTCTGCCTTATTTAAATTCAAAGAAGTCTAATATGTCCGGCAGGAAGCATTTTGCCCAAGCTTCGATTTCATCTTCACATGTGCAGTCTTTATTATTTTAACTTCTCCACACGCTTATTGCTTCCCTACTCGGTATAAATGTTTGTAATCAACAAGCGATTTGTTCTAGGCTTTGATTTATTTTGTGGAGTTTTTGGGGAACAGTCTCTAAAAACTTTTGACGATTTTAATTATAGCGGCGGAAAAGTCAGCGAAGTACAATTATATATACTCAGTTATTTCTTATCTGAGTCAGATTCACTTAGGCCTTTTATGGAAACTGTATATCAAGTTTCAATAGATGTACGTTCCATTTCAAATTCTTTGATTATCTCTTTTTATATTTGAAATTGTGTTCCTTTAATATCTCTTTTATGCGTGTTTCTTTTGTTCCAACCTTTATCCAAATACTTCGATTCTTATCTATATAGCATTTGCAACCGCATAACTTTAGCAATGGTTGAATTTGTTCTCTGCTGGTTCCAAAAATCTGTTCTATTTCATTTGAAAGTATGTAATCATGATTTGAAAATTCT
>JAZSFY010000163.1:0-4541 GCA_045532415.1 Eubacteriales bacterium
AGATTTCGGCATGGTCCCCTGCAAGGGGATTTTCACCCACAGCCTTATAAATCGGGTCGGCGAGCAAGCCTGTTTTGTCAAAGGATTTCTGCACCTTGAAAGTAAAACGCTCGGTTTGAGAAGCAAGGGCTATTTCAAAAATGGTTATACCACGGGATTCGAGCTTATTAAAGGAGAACGAATAGATATTAGCAGCCATAGCATCGTCACCTGCGGCAAGGTCATGGATATCCTCCACCTCAGCCAAAAAGGGCACGGTAATTATCCTTGTGCGAGGGTCACGGTCGGGCTTGGACGCCACATTAAGCTGACGGAGAGAGCGAGCCTTTAATCCTGTTTCCTCAAGAAGCTCTCTTGCGGCGGCAGAATAAACATCCTCGTTCATTTCTACAAAGCCGCCGGGGAATGCAAGCTTACCCAGGCAGGGGTGACCTCCTCTTTTTATAAGAAGCACCTTATTGTCCTTTATTAAAATTATGTCAACCGTTACAGAGGGACGGTCATATTTAGAGGCGTCATATTTAGCAAGAAATTCCTTTTCGGTCAAACCGTTTGCATCGCGAAGCTCTCCCATTATTTTCTTCTCCTATAAGGGTTTCTTTTGGATAAGATTATTTCTTCTGGGGTAATCCTTGGGGGTTTTCTTTGTCTTTTTTATAACACAAAGGGTGTGCAGATATTCAAACTCGGGAACCTTAAAATCAATTATGTCAACCAATTCTCCACCGAGAACAGAAATTGCATTTCTTGCTTCCTCGGCTTCCTCTCTTCCCTTTTCTCCCTTCATTGCCACAAAATATCCACCCTCCCTTACAAAGGGCATACACCATTCGCAAAGGATATTCAATCTTGCAACACCGCGGGCAACGGCTATGTCAAAGCCTTCGCGGTATTTTTTATTATGAGAAAGCTCCTCTGCTCTGCCGCAAAGGGTATTAAGGTTATTTATTCCTGCCGCTTTTGCGGTTTCGGAAACATAATTAAGCTTTTTCGCCGTGGCATCGTTTGAGGTTATGGTACAATTCTCCGAGCAAAGGGCAAGAGGCAGAGAAGGAAAACCGCCTCCGCATCCTACATCGATAACCTTGGCATTTTTGAAAAGGTTGGTATCAAGCAATGTGAGAGAATCCCAAAAATGAAGAAGCCCTACGCCCTTTTCGTCGGTTAATGCTGTCAGATTCATAACAGCATTTGTATCTCTCAGGCATTCGCCGATTATATCCAATGATTTACATTGGTCGTCGGTCAAGGAAGGACGGTATTTTTTTGTAAGGGTTGAAAAGCTCATTGGTTCCCTCCTTGGGCAAGATAGATTAGAAGAACCTGAATATCCGCAGGAGAAACACCGCTTATTCTCGATGCTCTGCCGATATTTTCGGGACGAAGCTTTTGAAGCTTTTGTGCCGCTTCAAGGCGAAGCCCCTTTATAGATGTATAGTCAATGTTATCGGGGAGGCATTTTTCCTCAAGCTTTGAGAATCTTTCAACCTCTGCAAGCTGACGCTTGATATATCCCGAATATTTAATTTCGGTTTCTGCACGGGAAAGTATTATTTCGTCATATTCCTCGGAAATACCCCCAAGGTCCTTTATGTCGCCTATTGTAACATTGGGACGGCGCAAAAGCTCTGCCTTGACAATACCCATGCCCGAACGCTCATAGCCTCTTTTTTCATAAAGGTCGTCCAAAGCTTTGCTGGATTTAATGCTTTCATGCTCAAGAGAATAGATAAGCTCCTGAAGCCTTTCCTCGGTTTTGAGAAATTCATTATATCTTTCTTGGCTTATTAAGCCCAATTCATAGCCCTTGGGCATAAGACGGGTTTGGGCATTATCCTGCCTTAAAAGGAGGCGGTATTCGCTTCGGGAGGTCATCATTCTGTAAGGCTCGTTGGTTCCCTTGGTAACAAGGTCGTCAATAAGTGTACCTATATAGCTTTCGCTTCTTGTAAGAGAAAACGAGGGCTTATTTTGGACTCTTAATGCCGCATTGATACCTGCAATAAGGCCCTGAGCCGCCGCTTCCTCATAGCCCGAGCTTCCGTTAAACTGACCTGCGCCGAAAAGTCCCTTTATATTTTTAAATTCAAGAGTGTTTGTTAACTGCAAAGGGTCGCAGCAATCATATTCGATTGCATAGGCTGTACGCATGAAAACTGCATTTTCCAAGCCCTCGATTGAATGGACAAGCTGAAGCTGAACCTCCTCGGGGAGAGAGCTTGAAAGACCTTGGAGATAAATCTCCTTTGTGTCGATACCCATAGGCTCAACAAAAATCTGGTGTCTTTCCTTGTCGGCAAAGCGAACAACCTTATCCTCAATGCTGGGGCAATAACGAGGGCCTGTTCCATGGATAACACCCGAATAAAGAGGAGAACGGGAGATATTATCACGGATTATCTGATGAGTTTTTTGATTTGTATATGCAATATAGCAGGGTAAGGAATTGGGACGAGAGGGATAAAATCCGAACATTGTAGGGTTTTCGTCGCCGTCCTGACGTTCAAGCTTGGAATAGTCGATTGAATCGGCATGGATTCTCGGAGGTGTTCCGGTTTTAAAGCGGACAAGCTTGACACCGATTTCCTTAAGAGAATCTACCAAACGGTTTGCAGGCAAAGTATTATCGGGGCCAGAGCCATAGGCTTCCTCGCCAACGATTATTCTTCCTCCTAATGAGGTTCCGGTTGCGATAATAACGCATTTTGCAGGATAAAATGCACCAAAAGAGGTTGTAACACCTGTAACACCATTTTCGTCTGCCTCAACCGAAATAACCTCGCATTGCTTTAAAACAAGGTTTTCGGTATTTTCCACCGCTTTTTTCATATAATCACGGTATCTGACTCTGTCAGCCTGCATACGGAGAGAGCGAACCGCAGGGCCCTTTGAGGCATTGAGCATACGGCTTTGAAGCATTACCTCGTTTGCCGCCTTGCCCATTTCGCCTCCTAAGGCATCAATTTCAAAAACAAGGTGGCCCTTGCCTGTTCCGCCTATGGAAGGGTTGCAGGGCATATTGCCCACAAGGTCGAGAGTCAGGGTGAACAAAGCAGTTTTTGCACCCATTCTTGCAGAAGCAAACGCCGCCTCAAGACCTGCATGGCCTGCGCCTATGACTGCAACATCAAATTGTTCGGATATATATTTTTGCATAATTTATTTCCTCTGAAAATCTATCATTTACCCACACAAAAATGGGAGAAAATTTCGTTTACAATATCCTCACTGACCGCCCTGCCGTCAGCCTCGGCAATAGCAGAAAGGGCATTTTCAATGTCCATGCCTGCAATGTCCTGAGTAAAGGCGTCCAAAGCCGAAATTGCGTTTTCCAAAGCAGATGAAGCATTAATGACAGCAGCGCATTGACGTGCATTAACCACAATCTCGTCGCCCTCTTGGATATTTCCTGCGCCAAACATCATTTCAACCTTACTTACCAATTCGTCAATTCCCTTTCCCTCCAATGCGCTTATTGTAACGCAATGGTCAAAGGGATTCTCAAAGGCTGAGGCAGAAATATCGGATTTATTAAGGATACAAACGGTTTGCTCCTCCTTGCCCAATGCCTTGATAGAATCGATGATACGCTTGTCATCCTCATCAAGAGGACGGGACAAATCGAACACAGCAAGAATAAGGCTTGCATCCTCGATTGCCTTTTGGCTTCGCTGAATACCGATTTTTTCAACGGTATCCTCACTTTGTCTGATTCCTGCAGTATCCGAAAGGCGAAGCAGAATTTCACCAAGACGGACTGTTTCGGTAACAACATCTCTTGTTGTGCCTGCAATATCGGTAACGATAGCTCTTTCCTCACCGCAGAGAGCATTTAAAAGAGAGCTTTTTCCTGTATTGGGCTTGCCCACGATTGCCGTAGGAATACCCTCGCTTATTGCCTTGCCGTAGGTATGGCTTCCTGCAAGGCGGTCGAGAGCATTTTTTGCGTTAACCAGACGTACACGCATATCCTCAACCGAAACATCGGTCATATCCTCGTCGGGATAATCTATATATGCATAAACCGATGCGGCAAGAGATTTTAAATCCTCATAAATAGCGTTCAAGGCTCTTGAAAGAGAGCCGTTTGCCTGCTTGGCAGAAACCTCAAGATGCTTTTCGGTTTTGGAATCGATAATACCGCCGATTGCTTCGGCTTGGGTGAGAGTAATTTTGCCGTTTATGAATGCCCTGCGGGTAAATTCACCTGCGGTTGCAGGTACTGCACCGTTTTTAAAGGCAGCCGACAGAAGCTTTTGGGTAACAAGAATACCTCCGTGGCAATAAAGCTCGCAGACATTTTCGCCTGTAAAGGAATTGGGAGCATTGAAAACAAGGCACAAGCCGTCGTCAAAAACACCCTTTTCATCACAAAAAGAGCCGTAATATGCTGTTCCTTGAAGCTTTTTGGCAAAGCGTTCCCTTGAAACGGGAATGAATATTTTTTCGGCAACCGAAAAAGCATCCTCGCCGCTTATTCTGATCATGGCAACGCCGCCCTTGCCTTTTGGGCTGCCGATGGCAGCAATGGTACTCATGCA
>JAZSFY010000182.1:0-7629 GCA_045532415.1 Eubacteriales bacterium
GCTTTCACATATAAATTTCTCTTTGTTTTTACATTTGCATTTGTTAGTTAATCAGGAAAAATTTGTTTATATTACGTGGAAGAAAAAGGCGCGGAGCAAGCCCCGCCCCTACATTTTTTACAGTTTAGAGTTATTATTTGTAATTTTTAGAATATTTATTCTCTGATTGTAATTTGTTTTTCTTGTAGTTGTATGGTATAATAAATTTATACTCAAAAATGCCCTTGCAAGCAAGCATTTTTATTTGTGTTATACTAAAACTAGCATGACATAAATAATAATTTTAAAACATAGAAAGTAGGTTTTGCCAATGGAAAGAAAAAAGATTCTTTTTGTAACCAGCGAGGCGGTACCCTTTATCAAAACAGGCGGTCTTGCTGATGTCGCAGGTACTCTTCCCAAGTATTTCGACAATGAGAAATACGATGTTCGCGTGATTCTCCCCAAGTATCTCTGCATCAAGCCTCAATGGAGGGACAAGCTCACTTATCTTACTCACTTTGAAATGGATCTTGCATGGAGAAAGCAGCATGTTGGCATCTTCACAGCCGAGATCGACGGAATAACCTTCTATTTTATCGACAACGAATTTTATTTCGCAGGGGACAGACCTTATGGCGAGATTCGCGGCGATATGGAAAAGTTTATCTATTTTTCAAAGGCTGCCCTTAGCGCACTTCCCATTATCGGCTTCCGCCCCGATATTATCCATTGTCATGACTGGCAGGCAGGTCTTGTTCCCGTATACCTTAACGACAGCTTCCAAGGAGATTTGTTCTTCCGCGGTATCCGCACAATCATGACCATTCACAACCTTAAGTTCCAAGGTATTTACAGCAAGGACCTCCTTACAGATGTTGCAGGTCTTTCCGAATATTATTTCACAAACGACAAGCTTGAGGCTTACGGCGCTCTTAACCTTCTCAAGGGCGGTATAGTTTATGCCGACAGAGTTACAACCGTTAGTAATTCCTATGCCGAAGAAATCAAAACTCCCGAATACGGCGAAAATCTTGATTCTCTCCTTCGTGCAAAGAGCAATGTTCTTTCGGGTATTGTTAACGGCATAGACTATGAAGAATTTAATCCCGAAACAAACAAGAATATCGAGAATCACTTTAACGCAGACAATTTCAGATGGGAAAAGGTTAAGAACAAGCTTGCACTTCAAAGAGAGCTTGGGCTTACCGAGGACCCCAATGTTATGCTTATCGGTATCGTTTCCCGTCTTACTGACCAAAAGGGATTTGACCTTATCGATTGCGTTATGGACGAAATCTGCCATGATGCGGTTCAGCTGGTTATTCTTGGTACAGGCGAGGAGCGTTATGAAAATATGTTCCGCTACTATCAGGATAAATATCCCGGCAAGGTTTCTGCAAACATTTACTATTCCGAGCCTCTCTCCCATAAGATTTATGCATCCTGCGATGCATTCCTTATGCCCTCTCGCTTTGAGCCCTGCGGTCTTAGTCAGTTGATGAGCCTTAGACACGGCACAGTTCCCATTGTTCGAGCAACAGGCGGTCTTAGAGATACTGTTGAAAATTACAATGCTGACGAAAAAACCGGCACAGGCTTTAGCTTTGAGGACTACAATGCTCACCGCATGCTTGATACAATCCGCTATGCCGAAAAGATTTTCTATGACTTTAAGGAGGATTGGAACAACATCGTTGAGCGCGGTATGAGAACAGATTTCTCCTGGAACGCTTCTGCGAGAAAGTATGAGGCTCTCTATGATGAGCTTTACGAGGATTTCCTTGCATCCGAAAGAGCAAGAATCGAAGCAGAAAAGAAGGCTTTGAAGGAAGCAGAGAAAGCAGTAAAGAAGGCTGAAAGAGAAGCTGAAAGAGCAAGAAAGGCTGCAGAAAAGGCTGCTTTGAAGGAAGCAGAAAAGAAGGCCAAGGCTCAGGAAAAGGCTGCGGCTAAGAAAACCACAAAATAATAATTAAAACAAAATCGAGGTGTAATTCACCTCGATTTTTCTCTTTTTTGGCTCACTATGTATTGCTTGGCGAATTGTTTCAATACGGCATTTACATTTTTGTAGATTCGTGATACAATAAAAACATATTATACTAAGCAATTTTTAAACGGGAGGGCGAAAAAGGTGGACAAAAGAATCAGAGATTATATTGGGGAAAACAGCGAGCTTATGTACAAAACATTGGAGAAGCTTTGCTTGATACCTGCACCCTCCAATTTTGAACATAAACGTGCCGAATTTTGTAAAGCATGGCTTGAAGAACAGGGGGCAAAGGGCGTTTATATTGACGAAGCCCTTAATGTTATTTTTCCGATAAACTGTTGCCAAAGCAACGAAATAACGGTTTTTGCGGCACATACCGACACGGTTTTTCCCGACAGAGCCCCAATGCCTTATTACGATGACGGCAAAAAGATTTTTTGCCCCGGTGTAGCCGACGACACCGCAAGCGTTGTTGTCCTGCTGCTTACCGCAAAGTATTTTATAGAAAACAGAATACTTCCCCAAAAAGGTATAATGTTTGTCTTTAATTCCTGCGAGGAAGGACTCGGCAACCTAAAAGGCACCCGAAAGCTTTTTGAAGACTTTGAAAACAGAATAGCGGCATTTATTACACTTGACAGCGTTTTGGATGTGGTTATAGATTGTGCGGTAGGCTCTCGCAGATATGAGGTTAATGTCTTTACAGAAGGGGGACATTCCTTTAACAAATTCGGAAACCCCAATGCCATAGCAGTATTAAGCTATATTATCAATGAAATTTATAAAATACAGGTTCCAAAAAAAGAAGGAACGAAAACCACATATAACGTTGGTGTTATTGAAGGCGGAACATCGGTTAATACAATAGCCCAATCGGCAAAAATGCTTTGCGAATACCGTTCTGATGACAAGGAAAGCCTTGAATTTATGAAAGGCAAATTTGAAGAAATTTTTCACAAGGCAGGCAGTATGGCAAGGTTAACCGTTAATTCTGTTGGGGACAGACCCTGCGGAGATATAGCCCCATGGAAAATTGAGAATTTGAAGAAAATAACAGTACCTATCATTGAAGAAGCCATAGGTAAAAAAGTCACTTTTACCAGCGGCTCCACAGATTGCAACATACCGCTGTCGCTAGGTGTTCCTTCTCTTTGCATAGGCACCGACATACACGAAAAGACCCATACCCGTGAAGAATGGCTTGACAAGGAATCGGTCAAAACCGGACTTTTCATAGCTATAAAAACCGCCATACAGTTGACCGACAATCTGAATTTTGATTTTTCCTGATATATTAGCAAAAGCGGAGTGGAATTCACTCCGCTTTTATTTCTTTTAAATATATTTAATCAGCTTTTGGGCTTCCTTTGCGGTTTTAAAGGCACCGCAGGACAGAAAGCCAAACAAGGCGGCGCCTACGGATGCCTCCTCAAGATGCTTTGGCATTTTCATTTTTGATCCGAAGGCTTTTTCAAGGCTCTTTACCAAATGAGGGTTCTTGCGGACACCGTTGCCCGAGCCTACTATACCGTTTCTGTGAAGATTCATTGATTTATACATTTCATACAGCTCGGCAGACATTCCCTGAAGGATTCCGAGAGTTAAATGAGGCGGAGTGAAATTATCGGTTGTTATACCCGAAATACTTCCGCAAAGCTCTTTATTGCTTCTTGTTCCTGCAAAGCGGGTATCCACAGTAAGGGTGGATTCATCTATGCTTTCAATCATCTTGCCCATAATGTCATAAACTCTGTTTTCGTCGGCATTGTCAACATATTTAAGAACATCGGCATAAAAATTCTTTAGCATCGAATATGCTCTGCCGCCGCAAAGAGCAGCGCCTACAACCAGATATTTTCCTTCAAAATAAGGACGTGTTTCGATATTCTCGGCAACAATAGGAGCATTGGTTATTACAGATACCTGACTGCCTGTGCCGATGTTCAAAAGGATATTATCCTCGTCAGCAAGGCTGGAAAGCACACTCGCCTGATTGTCGCCGATTGCAACACTTACAGGGATTCCTTTATATTTTCCTGCAATGTGGTAATCGGTTATAATATCCCCACAGAAATCACAGTTGAATCTATTCTCGGTTAAATCATAGCAGCCGAGGCTTGCGGCATTGGTAGAATGGATTAAGGGCTTTTTCAGCCGGCACAGCTTCATTACCAAATAATCCTGTATGGTGCAATAGCCCACAGCATCCTCAGGTCTTATTCCGTTTTCCCTATTATAAAAATCGGTTACATTTCCATAGCCCGAAAAGCTGTTTAAATGCTTGGCATAGGTTGTATTTTTATAGGGCAGGTTGCCTCTTTCGTCCTGCCATGTGTATAACGGGCTTACAGCTTTACCCTTTGAATCGAAATAGACAATGCCATGCATTTGACCTGTAACACCGATTACGCTAACATCAGTGTCGATAAATTCATCGAGAATTTCGGTTGCAGCACCGATTATTTTTTCAACAGATTGTATTTTTTCCCATTGGGCGCAGCCTGCTAAAAAAGCATTGCTGTTTTTTGTTTTGGAGGCAATCAATTCTCCCGATTGTCCGTCAAGCAAAACACCGCAAACACTGGTTGTACCTATATCAATTCCAATCGCCTTCATAATTTCACCTATGTTCCTTATTTCCCCTTGATTGTATCACGGCATAAATTAAAAATCAATAACAACAGCGAGGTAAAAATCACCTTCGCATAATCTCGCCCCTATGACAAAAGTCACTTATATAACAAAAGCGGAGTGTTATTTCACTCCGCTTCTATGTTTATCTTCTTGTTTTTCTTTCAATCATGCAGGAAAGGCAGGCGAGAGAGAGAACAAGGAAAAGAGCTTTGTTATCATTATCGCCTGTGGGTGGTGTTTGGCTTTGGCTGTTGTCGTTGTTATCGGGGTTAGCATTATCAGAAGAAATTTGGATTCTTCCGCTTCCATTTACATTGCCGTAGTTTATTGCCATGTTGGGATATTTTGCAAGCAGAGGAGAATTGTCTGCCGAAATTATGCCGTCATCAAAGCCCTTTACATAGTTGCTTAGCACCATGTAATCCTCCATTACATAATCCAGAACATTAACCGCATCATTAAGCATAGCATAACCGCCGCCGAGGTCACGTAAGGTATAATTATAGCCTGCAAGGTTATATTTTTCGGTAAGGCTTAGGGGCTCCCAAAGATTATTTTCTTTATTATAAATCATAACATCGTGAACACGGTAGCCATCGGCAGGTCCGCCTATCCAAACGTCGATTTCGTCGGCTTGGGTTGTATTTTTCACATTGGTATTAACCTTATATGTAACACCCGACACATGAAGCAAAGCACCGTTTTCGGCTTCGCCTACATACCGCGCGCCCCATTCAAGCATATCGAGAATCTGCTGTCCCGTAACAGTAAGAAGGCAGGCAACATTGCCGAAGGGATGCATATCCTTGCAGGTTTTATAGGTTATATCACCTGTTATTGCCTTGTTACGGATACCGCCGCCGTTCATTACAGCCATATCAACGTCAAGCCCAATATCATCAAAGAGATAATAAAGAGCGTCTGCCGCAAAGTCGCCTGAATTTGTACCCTGACTGCGTACAAGGCGGTTGCCCTTTTCGTCATAGTTATCAAGGGTTATTTGGGCAGAGCCGATTTTTTCACCGAGTGCTTCATCAATTTCGGTCATCCAGCTATCCTTTAATGCCTTAACCTCTTTATTGGAAACAAGCTCATTACGGCTGAAAAGCTGAGATGACAAGGAATAGCCTTCATCCTCGCTTCCCACACATTCGATGAAATCTGTGGAAATGTCGCCTGTTTCGGAATCAATTATCATCATTCCGATACGGCTGAAATATTCCCCTGTTTGGGTAAGAATAACGCTATCTCCGTTTTTATCCTTGATTTCCTTATTCTTGATTGTTGTGTGGGAATGTCCGTCGATAAAGGCATCAAAGCCTGATGTGGCAGATATAACCGATTCGCTTGTCCAAGGGAGTGAGGAAGGGTCCACGCCCAAATGTCCCAAGGCGATTATTTTGGTTGCCCCGGCATTCTTTGCATCATCAATTCCCTTTTGTACATCCTTAATCAAGGCAGAGCCGTCATCTCCGCCCGATATGCCGTAAATAAAATTACCCTTTTCGTCTTGGAAATAGGCAGGAGTGGATTTCGAGAAGGTTTCGGGTGTGGTTATGCCAACAAAGGCGATTTTTTCGTTACCGCAATCAAGCATCAAAAAGCTATCGAGAACATTTTCCCCTCGAACACCATTTTCCTCATGATAGAAATTGCAGGAAACATAAGGGTATTCCGCCCAATCGATAACATTCAAGCAGCCCTGCATATTATAGTCAAATTCATGGTTGCCAAGGGTTGCAACATCATAGCCTGCAAGGTTCATAAGAGAAATTATGCTTTTGCCCTTATCCATAGAGCCATAGGCTGTGCCTTGGATATGGTCCCCTGCATCGGCAAGGATAACATATTTATATTCCTTCTGCAATTCCCTCTTGATTTCGGCAATAACATCATAGCTCAGAGGGTTATCAATATAGGTATGAACATCGTTTGTGTAAAGTATCACAATATCATCGGACAGCTTTGCCTCCTCGCCATTTGCCGATAATGGCGCAAAAGCAAGAATTGTTAAGGCGCAAATCAATGTCCAGACGATTATTTTAAAATTCCTTTTCATAATGCTCTCCTTGTCATTAATATTCTTGATTACAGTATAATTCAATATAAGCGAAAATACAAGAGGTTTAATAGAATACCCGTTGACATTTTAGGGAACAATTAGTATAATATTTTTGTGATTTGTTCCCTAAAAAGGAGTTATTTATGAACAACTATCCTGAAATACAAGAATTATTGGAGCAACGTGCCGATTTGTATGCACGTTTAAAGCTGTTGGCTTATGACGGCACGCCTGAAATCAAAGAAAACTCAAGCGGAAAATATTTATATGTACGCAAGCGTATAGGAAGTAAGGTCACATCGGTTTATGTTGATGCTTATTCTGATACCCTTTATCAGCTTTTGTTACGGAATAATGCCGAGGCAAAGGAGCTTAGAAAGCAGATACGCAAGGTAGAAAAGGCACTTGCTGAAATAGGCTTTGCCGAAAGCGAGCTATCACCCGAGGTGCTCTTGAACCTTGATTTTGCCCGAGCGAACATGAAATTATTTATTTATGAGCAGGCAGTTTTAGAGGGTGTTGCAACTTCATTTCCTCAAACAGAGGATATCATTGAAAACGGTAAAGTCAATGGCGTCACAGCAAGCGATGTTCAAAAGATACTGAATTTGAAGCACGCTTGGGAATTTATTTTAGATAAGGATGTTTTACAGGTAAAAAGCGATTATTCTATACTTTGTCATATTGCAAAGCTTGTTAACGAAGGATTTTTCGCAAACGGAGGCAGAATCCGCGGAGTCCCTGTGACTATCGGCGGTTCTTCCTATATTCCGCCGCTGCCTATCGAAACCGTTGTTATGGAAAACATCGCAGATATACTAAGCAAGAACAGAGCCCCTATAGATACCGCAATCGAGCTTTGTCTTTATTGCATGAAAACCCAGATTTTTAATGACGGAAACAAGCGTGCATCGGTTATTTTTGCAAACCATTATTTAATCTCAACAGCAGGAGCCTTGCT
>JAZSFY010000352.1:0-1555 GCA_045532415.1 Eubacteriales bacterium
TTAATTTTAAAAGAAGCGTATGAGCTTTAGCTCATACGCTTCTTTGTTGTATTGACTTTTTTAATGACGAATTGTATAATAAAACAAATATACATATAGAAAAAGGGAACTTTTTATGATTAAAGACCGTAACGGAAATATAATTTCTTCTGATGAAAAACAAGACGGATTTTTGTCCTTTCTTTATAATAATTTTTTCGGCAGATTGATAACAAAAATCCTTTGCCGCCGCTTTATTTCTGAATTGGGCAGGATTTATATGAATTCGTCGCTTTCAAAACCTCGTATTGCCAAATTAATCAAGGCAAATAATATCGATATGAACGATTACGAGCAAAAGGAATTTTCTTCCTTTAATGAATTTTTTATTCGTAAAATTGCCCAAGGAAAAAGAACGATTAACTTTGAAGATAAAGCCGTAATATCTCCTGCCGATTCCAAATTAACGGTTTATGATATAAACGAGGATAGCTTTTATAATATTAAAGGCTGCTCTTACAGTATAAAAACACTTCTTAATGACGATGAATTGGCAAAAGAATTTCTCGGAGGAAAATGTTTTGTTTACCGCTTGACCGTTGATAATTACCATAGATATTGCTACCCCGATAACGGTAAGGTGGTTTTGAATAAATTTATAAAAGGTGTTTACCATACCGTCAACCCTATCGCCCTTGTGAAATATGACGTTTACGGCAAAAATTGCCGTGAATTGACGGTTTTGGATACCGAAAACTTCGGTCGTGTCGCCTTTGTTGAAGTTGGCGCTATGATGGTAGGAAAGATTAATAACCATAAGGTGTCGGAATTTAAAAGAGGGGAAGAAAAGGGATATTTTTCCTTCGGAGGTTCAACAATCGTTGTGCTTTATAAAAAGGATACCGTGAAGGTTGATAAAGATATCGCCGAAAACAGCTCAAAGGATATAGAAACCACTGTACTTTACGGCGAAGCTGTCGGAGAAGGATTATGAAAATAAATCTTGCATTGGGAAAAGATGTTGAAATAACCGAGCTTGCGCCTATTTCATATAGCTATAAAAAATGTCAAAACCAAAGCGATTTTCCCCAATGGATAAAGCTTTGCGGCGGTATGGGACGTGTTTTAACCCTTGATTTGGGCGAGCTTTACGGTGTTTCTTCCATACAATCGGTTTTTCTTCATAACGGAGAACAAAATATCATCTGTCCCGAGAATATAAAAATCGCCTTGTCCGAAAACGGGGTTGATTATTACGAAATAGGTGTTGTAGAAGCGCCCTATTCACCAAACTTCTCTTTGGAAGCGAAAGCGGTTTATTCCTTGGATTTCCAAAAGACTTATAGAGCAAGATATGTCAAAATAATCTTTTCGGTTGAAAATCATATATATTTTGGCGAAATCAAGGCTTTCGGGGACGATATTTCGGGAAATGAAGACGCTTTAAACGGCAAAAAAGTTTGCTATGATGAGGTTGATAAATATTTAATATCCGATTCCTTTGAGGATATTAAAAATTTAGCGGTGGTTCCTTTCGGATTCTCTCCCGAAGGTGAAAGGATAAGAATAACCAAAA
>JAZSFY010000293.1:0-2425 GCA_045532415.1 Eubacteriales bacterium
TTTGAATATATTACTTCAAATCTAAATCTAGTATAATTTAATGTAACAGTTTAATAAAATTGTTGCACTTAAAAGGGAATAGAAAAAGCAAGCGGACCAAGCCGCTTGCTTTTATTAGTGATTGAATTATGCGTTGGGTTCACCGAAAAGTGCATAGTAGGAAGAAGCAATCTTTTCTTTAAGAACAAACTGATACCAGCTTGCATATTTTTCGGTTATAACCATCTCAGCTTCGCCTTCTTCGGAAGATTCGCCGGAGGTTTCGCCGGAAGCTTCGCCTTCAGATGCTTCTTCGCTTGCTTCTGTAGATTCTTCGCTAACTTCTTCAGAAGCTTCGTCGGAAGTTTCACCGGAAGTCTCTCCGGAGGTATCGCCTTCGGTACCTGCATCTTCGTCAGCTGCTTTTTCTACCAAGTAGCCGATAGTGAGAAGAATTTCCTGTTCGTGGTTGTCGGTGGTCAATGTAAGGATATCTTTGTACTGAGCAACGAATTCAGTAACAGCTGCTTCAACTGCTGTTTCGATTTCAGCAACCATAGCATCGGATTTTTCCTTAACCAATGCCAAAAGCTTTTCTTCGATCTTTGCGTTAACCGCACTGGGAAGGTCATAAGCAAGACGCTCGTTAAGGTCGTTCTTGTATTCTTCGGAGTTAAAGAGCTCGTCATGCATTACAGTGTATTCAGGAGATTCCTTAATCTTCTTAGCGGCTTCGCTAACAGCTTGGTTCAAAAGCGCCTTGAATACATCTTCGGTCTTGCTCTGAATTTCTTCTTCGGTGTAATACTGAGTGATGTTTTCCTTAACATATTCATCAGTAAGCTTAGATTCTACCATAGCGTCAATTTCTTCATTGGTAGCATCGGGGAATTGAGTTTTAAATTCAGAGGTAAGCTTCTTTTTGAGGTTTGCCTTAACCTTTTTGGTATATTCAGCGTTGATGTTTGTAATTGCAGTGTTACGAATTTCTTCGCTACGCTCTGCGATAACGGTATCGCGAACCTTGTCCTCCAACATAGGCTGAAGAATATTCTTCTCATAATGAGTATTCAAGGTTTCGATAATATTAGCCTTAACCTCATTGGTAGCCTCGGTGGAAATGGCATCATAATCAAATTCAAATGCAGTACCGTTCATGAAAGAGGGATAATACTTTTCAACAACACCGTTGATGATGTCAACATAGTTGGGCTCTGTTACGGTTACTTCGTTGCCTTCTTCGTCGAGATACTTAAATTCCTTTAAATCAACAGTATAACCAAGGGAGGGGGAAGCGATCGCGTCGATGTTCTGCTGAATATAAGCATCCCACTTGTTGGGGTTTTCATCTTCAAGGGTTGTGGTGATGAAACGGTTGCCGATGTAGTTGGGGTTGATGCTGTAATCGTTGTTGAGTCTTTCGATCTGGTTGTCATCGTTAAGAACATAGTGTTCGTTTTCAACACCGTAGGTCAAAAGGTCCATAATGTTGCTGTCGGTATTGATAGCAGTAAGAATCTGCATAACAGCGGTAAGATTGTTGGAAACAACATATTTGGATACGCAGAAGATATTGTTTACGGTATTTTCATTGGTAGCAATAGGGTTGGAATAGAGAGAATAGGTGTACTTATAACCTGTATCGGCAAGTTTCTTGTCGATATCTTCCTTATAACCCTTTTCCAAACGAACTGCATAACGAGTGTTTTCGGAAGCGTCTTCCTTAGGAAGATAACCGAGAGCCTCGTATTGAGCGATCAATGCGAAATACTCCTGAAGCTTCTTATTGCTGTAAGCATCAATAACTTCGCCTGCAGATGTAACGAGAGCAGGGAAACCGTTATTAACAAGGAAGTTGATATCGGTAGCTTCGAGAGTGTTCATAAGAGGAACAACATCGGGCTCATTTTCCTTGATTGTGGCAAGGTAGCCGTTAAGGTCTTCCAAGGTCTTAATTGTGTTGGGGTCGATAGAATACTTGGAAAGAAGCTCTTCGTCAAATGCGAAATATGTATATTCGCCGATAGCACTGTTAACGGGAACGCCGTAGGTTCTGCCATCAATCTTTGTAGCGTTGATAAGAGTTGTATGGATAGAGGATTTGATAGCCTTAGCTTCGTTTTCGAGCTTTTCGGTAATATCAGACAATTTCTTTTCGCTTACAAGCTTTTCGTAATTGTCATAGCCTCTTACAAGGAACATATCAAGACTGGGGTTGGCGAGGGGAATTTCTTCGCCGTTTTCGAGCATATCAAGAATCTTGTCGCCTGTCAAAACGTCGGTAGAAGCATCAGAAGCAACAGAACTGGACTTGTTATTCTTGTTGTTCTTATTATTCTTCTTTTCAGCTTCATAAGCTTCCATTTCAGCAAACTTATTAGCGATAAGCTCATCATATTGGTCTTCGGTGACCATCTCTAATTTAACGATAACGCCTAAACGATAA
>JAZSFY010000235.1:0-6559 GCA_045532415.1 Eubacteriales bacterium
AAATGCGACCTGAAGCTGTAGAAATCTACTGCGAACGGGAGCATTTGTGCAATATGCGCCGCTATGCTTAGTCTTAGAGTACGCCCTGTGCCTTCATTGCATCAGCAACCTTCAAGAAGCCTGCGATGTTTGCGCCTGCAACAAGGTTGTCTTCGCTGTCTGCATAGTCTGCGGCAGCCTTGGTTGCGTTTGCAAAGATACCGTCCATAATGCCGCGGAGCTTTTCGTCAACTTCCTCGAAGGTCCAAGAAAGTCTCATGCTGTTCTGGGACATTTCAAGACCGGAGGTTGCAACACCGCCTGCGTTTGCAGCCTTAGCAGGGCCAAAATAGATGCCTGCCTTAAGGAATGCTTCGATAGCATCGGGAGTAGAGGGCATATTTGCGCCTTCTGCAACATATTTAACGCCGTTAGCGATAAGAGCCTTAGCATCGTCGCCGTTAAGCTCGTTCTGAGTAGCGCAGGGGAGAGCGATATCGCACTTAATTGTCCAGATGCCCTTGCCTTCTGTGTAAACAGAGCCGGGAACACGTGCAGCATATTCCTTAATTCTTCCGCGCTCAACCTCTTTAATCTGCTTAACAACAGCCAAATTGATGCCGTTTGCATCATAGATGTAGCCGTTGGAGTCGCTCATTGCAACAACCTTTGCGCCAAGCTCGGTTGCCTTTTCGCAAGCATAGATAGCAACGTTACCGGAACCGGAAACAACAACAATTTTATCCTTGAAGGAATCGCCCTTCTTCTTAAGCATATTGTCGGTAAAGTAGCAGAGACCATAGCCTGTTGCCTGAGTTCTTGCAAGAGAACCGCCGTAGGAAAGACCCTTACCTGTGAGAACGCCTGTAAATTCATCACGGATTCTCTTATATTGACCGAACATATAGCCAACTTCTCTTGCGCCAACGCCGATGTCGCCTGCGGGAACGTCTGTGTCGGGGCCAAGGTACTTCTGAAGCTCGGTCATGAATGCCTGACAGAAGCGCATAATTTCGTTATCGGACTTGCCCTTAGGATCGAAGCCTGCGCCGCCCTTACCGCCGCCCATAGGAAGGCCTGTAAGAGAATTCTTAAATGTCTGCTCGAAGCCGAGGAACTTAATAACAGAGGAGCAAACGCTGGGGTGGAAGCGGCAGCCTCCCTTGTAGGGACCGATTGCGCTGTTGAACTGAACACGGAAGCCGCGGTTAACCTGAACAACGCCGTTATCGTCAACCCAAGCAACACGGAACTGAATGAAGCGTTCGGGCTCTACGATTCTGTCCATAACGCCTGCCTTAACAAGGTCGGGGCGCTTTTCGATAACGGGAGAAAGAGATTCGAAAACCTCGCCAACAGCCTGAAGGAATTCCTTTTCGCCTGCATTGCGCTTTTCAACCTGAGCATAAAGCTCTTTGAGATATTGATTTTTGATTTCCATTGGTATATTACCTCCAATATGAATTAGCTTATATGAATCAACTTATAACTTAGTGTATTAAAACACTAGTGTATTATACAATTATTTTTGCATGAATGCAATAGGAAAATTGCAATTTTTAGCGGATTTTTTCAAGAGAAATACGTTTTTTTGCAACATCAACGTCGATAACTCTCACTTTGATAATATCGCCGACCTTTACAACGTCGCTTGCACGTTTAACAAACTTATCCGAAAGCTTGCTTATGTGAACCAAGCCGTCCTGATGAACGCCGATATCAACAAATGCGCCGAAATCTGCAACGTTACGAACGGTGCCCACAAATTCCATTCCTGCCTTAAGGGAAGAAATATCCATTGCATCGGTACGGAGAATTTGAGGAGGAAGCTCATCACGAGGGTCGCGGCCCGGCTTTTCCAATTCAGAAACGATATCGTTAAGAGTGGGAACACCGATGCCCAATTCGTTTGCGATTTTGTCCTTGCCCTTGGAATCGATTCTCGATTTAAGCTCCTTAAGATTACGGCTTCTAACGTCATCCTTGGTATAGCCCAAAAGGTTCAAAAGAGAATACGCCGCCTCATAGCTTTCGGGGTGGACAGAGGTGTTATCCAAAACCTCGTCGCTTTCGGGAACACGGAGGAAGCCTACACATTGAGTATATGCCTTTGCGCCGATACCCTTAACCTTCATTAATTCGGCTCTTGTTTTAAAGCGGGAAACCGTGGTTCTGTATTCATAAATGCTTTTTGCGATTTTGGAATTTATGCCTGCAATATGGGAAAGAAGGCTGACAGAAGCTGTGTTCAAATCGGCACCGACGCCCGAAACGCAGGATTCAACAACCCCTGCAAGAGAGCTATCCAACGCCTTTTGCTCCATATCATGCTGATATTGACCTACACCGATAGCCTTAGGGTCGATTTTAACCAATTCTGCAAGAGGGTCCTGAAGTCGGCGGGCGATAGAAACAGCACTTCTCAGCGAAACGTCGAACTGAGGGAATTCCTCGCTTGCAAGCTTGGAAGCCGAATAAACCGATGCGCCTGCCTCGTTTGTCATAATATAGCTAACGGGACGGTCGATTTCCTTAATCATGTCGGCAACAAAAATCTCGCTTTCCTTGGAGGCGGTACCGTTGCCGATTGAAATAATATCAACCTTATGCTTGGCAATAAGCTTTTTCAAAACAGCCTTTGCTTCCTCGGTTTTGTTCTGAGGAGGGGTAGGATAAACAACGGTTGTATCCAAAACGTCGCCAACATCATCAACTATGGCGATTTTACATCCTGTTCTGTATGCAGGGTCAAAGCCCATAACAACCTTTCCTCTTACGGGAGGAAGCATAAGAAGGTTTTTGAGGTTTTCGCCGAAAACTCTTATAGCCTGCTCCTGAGCTGTGTCGGTTAAAAGATTACGCATTTCGGTTTGAACCGAAGGGGCAATCAAGCGGTCATAGGCATCCTCTGCCGCATCGCGGACAAAATCTGTGGAGGAGCATTCCTTGCCGTTCAAAAGCTGACTGCGGAGATAATCGAAAACCTTTTCCTTTTCTACCTCCACCTTTACGGTAAGGATATTTTCCTTTTCGCCGCGGTCCACCGCAAGGATTCTGTGAGAAGGCATCTTTGCCAAGGGCTCGTTATAATCGTAATAAAGGCGGTAAACTGTGTCCTCCTCGGTTTTTGCCTTGGAAACAAGCTTGCCGTATTTATATGTATATTCACGAATCCATTTTCTGAATTCGGCGTTGTCCGAAACTCTTTCGGCGATTATATCCTTTGCGCCGTTTAACGCATCCTCAGCCGAATTAATCTTCTTTTCGGGGTTGAGATACTTTTCTGCTTCGGCAACAATGTCTATTTCCTTATTCTGCTCAAGCATCAATTCTGCAAGAAGGGTCAAGCCTGCCTCTGCGGCGATGCTTGCCCTTGTTCTTCTCTTAGGACGGTAGGGACGGTAAATATCCTCTAATTCCGAAAGGGTCTGGGCATTTTCAATAGCCGCAACAAGCTCGTCGGTAAGCTTGCCCTGCTCGTCGATTAATCTTTTGACATCTGCCCTTCTTCCGTCAAGAGCACGGTAAAATTCAAGCTTTTCGCCAAGGTCACGAAGCTTTTCGTCATCAAGAGAGCCTGTGGCCTCCTTACGGTATCGAGCGATAAAGGGAATTGTGTTTCCCTCGTCTATTAAGGCAACAGCCGCTTCAACCTGTTTAACACGGATATTTAATTCCTCCGCGATTTTTGCAATTATATCCATTTGGTTTCCTCCAAGATAATCTTTTATGATTATACCATAAAATCCAATAAAAGTAAACAAAAAGCCGAACCTTTTTGAGGTTCGGCTGAAATTATTATTACATAAAATTAGGCTCGTTGCCGCCATACTGTGTTGCGGTGAACATAAAATAATTTTCGCTGTATTGCTTATATTCCTTATTAAGCTGATTAACAATAACAAGCAAAGCGATTGCACCGCCGATTGCGAGAATCGAGGAATTGAAAAGCAAAGTCATAACAAGACCTGTTATTGCTAAGGGCATACTCTTTTTTGTTACAGCCAAAAGAAGGAACACCAAAGCCAAAATCTGGAAAACCGCCATTACAATGAAAACGATATAAAGGATAGTTTCAAAAAGAGAGCCCATTGTAACCCCTGTCATGCCCTCAAATTCCTCGAACAATGCCAAATCCTCCTCTGTATAAAGAGAATCCACGCCCATGTCCTCACCTGCAAGCTCGCCAACCTGCTCTAAAATCGAGATAACATCCTGGTCAAAATCCACTTGGCTCATAATGGCAAAAACACCTACTGTTGTGAAAACCGTGTTTGCGATTACCCAAAGGGCAAGGACAGCCAAAACAACCCATGCAATAGTGATTCTTGTTTTTGCGCCATCTGTACGGAAATTGGATTCGAAATAATCCTTCTTGGAAAGCTTTTCCGAGGAAACGGGCGACGCGCCCATTGTCTGCTGAGCCGAAAGAGAAGCACCGCATTTATCACAAAAAGCCGCATTATCGGGAAGATTACCGTTTCCGCAATTTCTGCAAAACATAAATTTTTCTCCTTTAACTAAAAATACAACTAAATAATACCACAGCAAAAAAACTAAATCAAGGCTTTTCAACCGATGTAACGAATAGTTTACAATCTTCTACACGGAACTTGATTTCAAATTCATTAAATTCCATGCCGTATATGCGGTTTTCGTCATTGTGATATTGAGGTCTTGGGTCACGGGCAAGAATCTCACTTAATGCCCTTTGGCTTTGGGCAGGAAGCCGTGACATTAAATTTTCTTGGTCAATAACCTCCAAAACCCTTCCTCCGTCGGGGGCGAATCCCCCTTTTGCATCAGAAATGCTGTCTGCATAGGGCAAATAGGGCTTGATATCATAAATAGGAGTGCCGTTCATTAAATCCGCACCCGAAACTATAAGCACATCGCCCTTTTCCCTTGTATGCCTTATTTCCTCTAATCTAACGCAGGAAAGGGCAAGAGAATTTGGCCTAAAGGGCGAGCGCGTGGCAAAAACACCCTTTCTCTCGTTTCCTCCCAATCTTGGAGGACGTACTGTCGGTGTCCAGCCCTGCTCTCTTGCTTGAGAGAAGCCCCAAATCAGCCAAATATGAGAAAAATCCTCAATACCTCTCAGGGCATCGCTTATGCGGAAATCCTTTTCAAAAACGATTTCCGACATTAATTCTCTTGCAAGACCGCTTTGGCGAGGTGCCCCGAATTTGGTTTTTAAATCGTTGTATATATATGCAATAGGTTGGATTGTGTAGGAATCTTTCATGAATATTTTCTCCGAGTTTTTTGTTATTCTATCATATTCGGCAGAAAAATAAAAGATATTTGGGTTATTTCGAATTGAAAAAGTATGATTTTTGCGAAAGGGTCACGATTTAAATGTAGGGGCGATTCAAAAGTTACGGGGCAAAACAATAGCGCAAAACCGTTTTCTCACTATGGCGCATCGCCCAAACGCACAGGGTTACTAAGGACAGTTGTCTTTAATAGAGCCGGATTTTGATGTACAAATTGCCTGCTTGCGACAGTATAAGACAAAACTACCCGAAAAAGAGCTATGCATAACTCTTTTTCGGGCAGTAATTTTTTATAGTGATATTCTGTGCTAAATGCACAGAGTGGTATTTCCCTTTCAGGAAGTGATATTGAAACCATACGGTTTCAGTGATATTTTATTCACCTATAAACAGCCGAAGGCAATATCACTTGTCGTAAGACAAATATCACTGCGAAGCAATATAACTCGCCGTAAGGCGAATAAAACTGGCGTTGTATTCGGAAGAATACAACGCCATAAATCAAAGATTTATTTATACATCGGGCCGTATGCTTCGCAAGCACGGAAGTCAGCACTTTCAAGCTCTTGTGTGCCGAATGCGTTCCAGCAAGCAGGACGGAAGATTTTGCTTTCGTCAACGTTGTGCATTGAAACGGGGATTCTGAGCATTGAGCAAAGAGTAATGATATCAGCACCGATATGACCGTAAGAGATAGCACCGTGGTTAGCACCCCAATGGTTCATAACTTCATAAGCTGAAGTGAAGGGACCCTTACCTGTAAGAGTGGGAGCAAACCATGTGCAAGGCCATGTGTAGTCTGTTCTCTTCCAGATTACGTCAGAAACTTCATCGGGAAGTGCTACTGTATAGCCTTCGCAAATCTGAACTGTCGGTCCAAGGCCTTTAACAAGGTTAAGTCTTATCATTGTTGCAGGCATTTCAGCTCTTGTAAGGAAACGGCTTGAGTATCCGCCGCCACGGAAATATCCGTTATCTGCTGCACACCACTCTGTTGCATCATTTATTGTCTTAATATCCTCAGGTGTAACGTCATACCACTCTTTGATTATACCGTTACCGTCTGCATCCTTAACCTCACCGCAAGCGTCAAGACAGCAAGCACCTGAGTTAATAAGGTGAATAAAGCCCTGTGACTCTTTTGCTTTGCCTTCAAGGTCATAGCCTGTAACTCTCTTAACTGCCTCGGGGCTCCAGTATGTACGAACGTCTGCAAACATCTGGGGTCTGTTTGTAAGGAGCTTCATAAGAAGCATACTTACACCGTTAAGTGTATCATTCTCTGTTGCAAGGATATAGGG
>JAZSFY010000280.1:0-4076 GCA_045532415.1 Eubacteriales bacterium
CAAAACGAAATATACGGCTTGTTCGGCAAGGGATATATCCTCAACCGTATTGTAAAAATATATTCAAACGGTGTCCTTAATCTTCCCGAATAATTTTTATAAATCCCCCATATTGATGTTATGAGTGAAATGCGAGAATAAAAATTTCACCGCCGTTGAAAAAAGGAAAGATGTTTAATCATCTTTCCCAAAATCAACGGCTTTCACGTTGCCAAATCAAAGGAGAAACCCCCATGAAAAAATTAATTATTCTTATATTAATGCTTTTTTCTCTTTGTTCCTGCCAAAGGAATCAAAGCCCCGAAGGCAATATAACCCTGCCTCTTACAATGACTGTTAATCTTTCGGGAAGTGATTCTAAATTCACGGCAGAATTAACCGAGGCTCAATCGAAAATAACCTTTGACCAAGGTCATCCTCTTTACGGCACCGAAATACTTTTCGGAGAAACAGAAAACACGGTTTCGGCAGGAGATTTCAAGCGAACCGTAAAAAAGGGCATATTCCCTGCCCAAGAGGCATTTGTAAAGGCTGTAAAAACCATTTCATCTCAAGAAGCTTTGGGAATAAAAACCGAAAACGGGGTTAAGTACACTATTGACGAAATGACGATAATGGTGTATTATGATAAGGATACCAAACAAATTATCGGCATCGGAACGGAGGAAAACGGCAAAAGGTTTGAATTTAATATAACCGCCGTAGACCCTTATGAAGCACAGAGTAACAGCTAAGGTTGACGTTCAGCAGATTAAAAGCAATTACAATTATATAAAATCTAAAATAGGCAATTCAAGAATAATGGCTGTGGTTAAGGCAGACGCCTACGGTCATGGCGCAAAGCCCATTTCAAAAGAGCTTTATTCTCTCGGCTGCCGTGATTTTGCCGTTGCCTGCCTAAGCGAGGCTCAGGAATTGCGGGAAGCAGGAATCGATTCCAACATCTTAATACTCGGCCCCACAGACAGCCGTCTTGTTCCCGAGGTTATTGAGGGTAAATTTATTCAAGCCTGCGACAGCCTTGATTATGCCTCTGCTCTTTCCGAAAAGGGCAAAGTTCATGTTCATGTTAAGGTAGACACGGGAATGTCCCGCTTGGGTATATATTGCCACAATAATGAGGATTTGGAAAAGGCAGCAGACGAAATAGAAGCTATTTCAAAGCTTCCCAACATTGTTATAGACGGCATATTCACTCATTTTGCCGACAGCGACGGCGCTTCGCCGGAGTTTACAAACAAGCAGTTTGCTATGTTCTCCTCTCTTATAGCCCTATTGGAATCCCGTAATGTTAATTTGGGAACCAAGCATTGCTGTAACAGCGCGGCAACCTTAAATTATCCTCAAATGCATTTGGATATGGTTCGCGCAGGAATCATCCTTTACGGTCTTATGCCCTCGGAAAACTGCAGGGACGAAAACATCAAGCTTGCAATGCGCCTGTCTGCAAGAGTTTGCGCTATACATCCCTTGAAAAAGGGCGATTCGGTCAGCTATGGATGTACCTTTACCGCCCAGAAGGACACAAGAGTTGCGGTTATATCTATCGGATATGCCGACGGATTTTCAAGAGTTTATTCGGGCAAGGAGCTAATACGCATAAACGGCAGGTTGTTTGGAACTGTCGGCAAGATATGCATGGATATGTGCATGGTTGATATCGGCTTGGACCATGATTGCAAAATCGGTGACGAGGCTGTTATCTTCGAAACAACACAAGACATCGACAAGCTTGCAAAGGCAATGGGCACCATAAATTATGAAATACTCTGCTCGCTAAAGCACAGAGTACAGCTTAAGTACATAAACCAATAATCAAAAGAAAAAGCTTTCGTCAAGGTGAAACACCAACGAAAGCTTTTTTGTTATTCTGTTAATCAGTTCCAGTCGTTGCCGGGGCCTGCGCTCTCGCTTGTTTCCTCGGAAACCTCGGGAACATAAGGATCGCAGGAATATTTATAGTTGATGTCATAGGTGCCGAAAAAGGCGCGCTTGATCATCATATAGTTTATGGGACGGATTTCTCCCCTAGAGGTTCCGCCTGCAGCCTCAACCGCAAGAGAATTTAACTGAATATATCCCAAAACAGCACGCTTTGTCATAAGATAATCTGCCGCTTCGGAACGTCCGTTGCCGTCAACGTCGCCCATAACAACAGTAGCATAATTTACGCCGTCAATCTTAACGGTAAAGCCTGTTCCGATAAAGGTACTGTCGCCCTCGGGAAGCAATTTTCCGCTTTGATCTCTTATTTCAATTTCCTTTTCGTGATATGCTGTTCTTACATGAGCCTCGGTAGACTCGAGAGAAATGCCATACAGCTTGCCTGCCTTAAGCTGGGGAACAAAATCGATTTCCTCCAAGGCAAATGCGTTTACCGAAAGAGCCGCAACCAAAATGCAGAAAGCTGTTAATACTGCAATGAACCCAATTTTTTTCATATTATTACACCTCTATCCATTGTCCCTTGTTGCTCAATGCCTTGTTACCTGCTTCAATAATACCCATTACCGAAACGGTTTCATCATGGTCAGCAAAGGTCTTTCCTGTTTTGAAAAATTCGCAAAGGGATTTGATAAAATTGGGGAAATAGTCGCTTAATTGAGGAACCTTAACAGTAGAACCGTCATCATAGTTAATAAGCATTTCAAAATCAACGCCCGACCAGCCGTAATGGCTCATTACAACCCGTCGGTCATTGGAAAATTCAATAACCATGGATTCATATTTTCCGCTGCCCACAGACATAATTCTCTTAACCTCGCTGCCCATCAAAACAACAATAGGCTCGATTTGGTGGATAGAATAGGTATCAAAATTACCGGGACCGCGAGAATTGATAAAGCAGATTCCCTCTTTTTTAATATCCTTCAATTCATTGGAAAATCTTAATGCAGATGTAGAAAAGAAGGGCGTTCCGCTTGCTTCACCTATTGCAACGATTTCCTTTGCAATTTCCTTTGTGGGAGCAAAAGTTTTGTCAACATAAACTCTTTTTCCCGAAGCCAGAGGCTCACGGCAAAGGTCCAGATGACGCTCGGGATTATCGGGAGAAAGAACGATTATACAATCGCTTTTTTCAACTACCTCAGCTATTGTATCACAACGCTGAACACCGAATTTTTCACACCATTGGTCGGTTGTCAAGCCGTCGAGCTTGTCTATTTCACCATAGGCATAACAAACCTTAAATTCGTCACCGCCCTGCTCGGCGATAAACTGAGGATAATTGTTTGCATGCCATTCATCAAGATAATAATCAATAAAGCCGATTTTTATCATACCAAAAAACTCCTTTATCAGCCAACAAGCTTAATGAAAAGCTCGGGCGCAAAATAAAACAAGGTAACGATTATAGCGCCTGCACCGAGAACACCGCAGACTATTGGAGGAACGCTCTTTTTTAAATCAAGACCTAAGGTTATGGCAATAAGAGCACCTGTCCATGCACCTGTACCGGGGAGAGGAATTGCCACAAAGGTGAACAAGCCCCAAAACAAAGCCTTCTGTGCGCCTGACTTCATTTTTGCAACCTTTTTTTCGCCTATTTCGAGAATCTTACGAAAAGGCTTTCCGAATTTGGGAAATTTTGCAAGATAACGCAATACCTTTCCGCCGAAAAGAATGAGGAAAGGAACCGGGAGAAGATTTCCGATAATGGCGATTGCGGTAACAGGCCAAATAGGAAGCTTCTCGGTTATGGGGAAAATGCCATATATACCAAAGGGAATGGCGCCTCTAAGCTCCACAACAGGGAGCATGCTTATCAATAATACGTATAAATAATTTAACATGAAATATCCTTAAATATTATTTGTTGTAGGAGCTAAAAAAGCTTTCGAGAGCCGCGGAGCCAAAGATTATCTTTTTAATAATGAGATAATCGGATGCTGTGGGAGCATCGTTGCCTCTGATACAGCAAGCCAAATAGGGCGCTTCGCTGGGAGAATACTGAGAAAATACAACGCGCTTGAGCATAAGATAGTCGGTTGCGGTAAGCTTGCCGTCGCAGTTTACGTCGCCAATCAAAACAACGGTAATTCCCTCGCCTACTGCAAAGTCGGATCGTAGCCATG
>JAZSFY010000325.1:0-1968 GCA_045532415.1 Eubacteriales bacterium
ACAGATAAATATAGAAACAGGTACAAAGCACTAAAGCACAAAACTCTGCAATGGGAAATGCAAGCCATATTTCGTTGACGCTTGCAATCTTTGAAAACAGAAATGCTGTGGGAATAAGCACGATTATCTGACGAACAAAAGAGATTATCATGCTGAAAACGCCATATCCAAATGCCTGGAAAGCACCAACTATAACAACGTTGAACGCCGCAAAAATAAAGTGGATGCTGATAATTCTCATAGCTGTGCGACCGATCTCCATCATGCTTTCATTTGTGTCAAACAATCCAAGGAGCCAGTCCGGTGCAAGCTGGAACAAAAGAACCCCAAGACACATAAGAACAACCGAAACAGAAATAGCCAACTTGATGGTTGATGTGATGCGCTTTTTATTCTTTGCTCCGTAATTGTATGCAACAATGGGAAGCATACCGTTGTTAAGGCCGATACAAGGCATAATAACAAAGCTCTGAAGCTTGAAATAAATTCCGAAAATCGTTGCCGCGATCTCACCGATACCCTCAAGAGAGAAAAGGATCTTGTTGAGAAGATATGTCATCAGCGAACCCACAGACATCATGGCAGCCGAAGGGATACCGATAGAGAGAATGTTTATCATTCTTTTTACGTCGGGGCGGAAATCACCGGTATGCATCTTTATTTCTTTATTTTTTGTGAAATGGAAGAATATTGCAAGCAAAGCGCCGCCAACCTGACCTATAACAGTTGCAAGAGCCGCGCCGCGAATACCCATCGCGGGAAGACCGAACCAGCCAAAAATAAGAATGGGGTCAAGGATTATGTTGATAATAGCTCCGCTTGCCTGAGTTATCATAGAGAAAAGAGATTTTCCCGTTGACTGCAGAAACTTTTCAAAGGTTATCTGCATAAAAACGCCAAGAGAGCCAACACAGCATATTGAAAGATACTGAACGCCGTATTCTACAATGATAGGATTGCTTGTCTGGCTTTCAAAGAAAGGACGAACGAAGAAAATGCCGATAATAAGGAATATGGCATAGCAAACAAGCTCAATGAGAATACCCTGAGCCGCCGCGTGACCTGCCTCGTCAGCTCTTTTTTCGCCAAGGCTTCGGGAAATAAGAGCAGTTACACCAACACCGATGCCGGAAGCAAAAGCAATTATAAGATTTTGCAGAGGAAACGCAACGGAAACAGCAGTCAATTCCAACTGCTCCGCGCTTATCTGTGCAACGAAAATACTGTCAACTATATTGTAAAGTGCCTGCACCAGCATGGAAATCATAATGGGTACAGACATGGAAACAAGCAGCCTGGGAATAGAATAGGTTCCCATCTTGTTTTCTTTAACCTGAGTCAAAATAAATCCCCCTCGTTTTTGATATCTGTGATATTCTACCTTATTTTATTTTTTTCGTCAATATGCGAGAGGGATTTGGTTTGCTGAATTATGGTTTATAGCTGTACCCGTAGGGGAGATATAATTCTCCCGAGCCTTCCCCAGGGGAGAAGGTGGATTAGTAAGCGGTAGGGGACGGCGCCCTCGACGGGAACCCCCAAAACTCGTTGCGCTCATTTTGGGGAACCCCTTCGACGTCCCGTTCTAATGTGATCACACTTTTTTAAAGCTTGATTGTGTTATATATAATCGGGACGTCGAGGGCGCCGTCCCCTACCGATATCAAATCCGCTAAACGATAATTTATGTTACATAAGGAAAGGCTTGGGGCAATAAACAATAATCTATCAACTGTACATTGTTTAAGCATTTCGCAACCATTTACAAAAAATACTTGAAATAATGCTAATAATATAGTAAAATAGATGAATAGTATATCGAAAGGAATAGAAAAATCGTGATTAATAATGTGATTGATATGCTCAAGGAATACGACCCTGAGGTTGGTAATTCCATTGAAGCTGAATATAAAAGACAGAAGAGAGGCATTGAGCTTATTGCAAGTGAAAATATTGTTTCCGAAGCAG
>JAZSFY010000024.1:0-6834 GCA_045532415.1 Eubacteriales bacterium
GTTTCACCGATAACAACGGCACAGCCGTGGTCGATGAAAAGCCCCTTCCCTATTTGAGCGCCGGGGTGGATTTCAATACCTGTAATATTTCTAGCGGTCTGGCTTATTGCTCTTGCGGCGAAAAGGTGACCGCTTTTATAAAGCTTATGAGCCACACGGTGAGCCACAAGGGCATGGAGTCCGGGATAAAGGAGGAGAACCTCGGCATTGCTGCGGGCGGCAGGGTCGCGGTCGCGAATAGACTGAACCTCGCTTCCCAATGCTCCTAAATAGCCATAGGTCTTATCCTTAAGCATTTTTATACGCTTTTCGAATTCAGCAATTTCCTTGCTGTAATCGTTTGTCTGATTCATATAATTCACCCCAAATAGATATTATCCGTTGGTACGGTATGCGATAGAGTTGATTTTGGCAACTCCGTCAATTATATATATTTCGTAGACGAGAGTCTGAGTATCATCGGGAAGGATATCACGACGGAACGTCCCGTTATTTTCAAAAATTCGGTAGCTTATCTCATATATCTCGGTAACCTTATTTTGGTTTTCCTCATCGGCTTTCGAGCTATATAGATTAACATGAATATCATAAATTCCCTGCATTGTAAACTTATCGGGAATGGGAAATACCTTTTTGGAATCCTCGGTATTAAGATATTCTTGGGTATAGAAAGAGGTGTGATTTTGATAATCGCCTCTTATAATATTATCAAAATAGTTATAGAAAAATTCTGCCGACGAATGAAGGTTTATAAGATTATCCTTAGTCAGCACACATTCATCGCCATAGCGGTTATAGTTAATACCCCTGCGGAGAGAAAGATAGACCTTATCCTCAAGGATATTCTTGGAATAGTCGGGCTCAAAAAAGCGGTAATCGTCATAAAACTCGGTTTCCACATCGGGATAGAGCCATTTTGCAACAAGGGAAAGCCCTCCTGCCAATAATGCAAGAGCCAAAAGGGCGGAGATTACAACAATGAAAATCTTCTTTATTCTTTTTTTGTCCTTTGATGTATCCCTTTTTTGTTGGGGATCGATAATTTTCTTTTTCATAATCAATTATAAGAAATGGGGCGCCCGCAAAAAGCGCCCCATAATTAGCTTAAATTATTGAGATATAAAACGCTTCAAATTGTCGCAGCCGATACGGATACCCTTCAAAGGATCCTCCATGCCTTCAAATTCGATAGACAAATAGCCGTCATAACCATGGCGCTTTAAGGTTTGGATACATTGACGGACGGGGATTTCGCCCTGACCGATTATTGCGCCGCGGAGATAATTACCGCCGCGAGAAATGAACCAACCTTCGCCGGGGTTATCAAGAGAGCCGCTCTTCATGTGGAAATCCTTTGCGTGAGCATGGAAAGCATAGGGAGCGAGCAAGCCAACAGCATGATTACTGTCGCTGTCGGTGCAGGCAAAATTGCCTATATCAACCAAAGCGCCGAAATTGGGATGATTAACTGCATTGATCAATTTTTCAACACGGTCGGGATCCTGAACGAATCTGCCATGGTTTTCAACACACGTTTTTACACCCTTTGTTTCAGCATATTCGGTGATTTCGCGATATGCCTTTGCAAGGATAGGAAGAACATAATCAAAGCTTCTTCCTGTTTTAACAGAATCGGGATAACCGCCTGTTGCATCATGGCGCATTACGGGACAGCCGAAAGCAGCCGCAACGTCAACCAATTTTTTAACTCTTGCAATTTCTGCATCAAGGTCAGCACAGTTTAAGAAATCGGAGCCGGCACAGAAGCAGGCAGGCTGGATTCCAACCTGTTTGCAGTATTCGTTAATATCCTTTGCAAATGCAAGATATTCCTCATAGCTGCCGTTGAACAAGCCATCGATCACATCGATGCCCTCGCCGCCAAATTCCTTAACCTTATCTATACAGCCCTTAATTCCCAAGGAATCATTTGCTGTATAGCCGTGAAAGCTATAAAGACTAACGCTTATTTTCATTTGAATTATACCTCATTAGGGACTTAAATTAGCCGAGAGTGATAACGGGGATCTTGTTCCAGTCGTTAAGACCGATAACACCGCCGCCGTCACGGAGAGTAACGTTCTTGAATTCCTGTTCTTCGCTACCGCAGTTAACCGAGAGAGAAAGACCGAACTGTGTACCAGCTTCGCCTACGATAGGACCTTCGCCGGTTTCTTCAGATGCAGCAGGGCCGCATTCGGACCAAGGAATTGCAACTTCGTAAACGGTCTTCTGAGCAGCATCGTCACGAACACATTTAGCCTGAGCCTGGTAAGAGTCAACGTTGGTACCGATCCAGCAGGTAGAAAGAGTTTCGCCGTTGTCGTTTACAGCAAAGCCGTACTGACGAACCTTGTTAGCCCATGCAGCGTCGGAGCCGGAAGCGTTGTCCCAATATTCATCCATGTATTCGCTGCCTGCGATTTCGGAAGCAACGTTAACCTGGATACATTCGAGAGACCACATATTGCCTGCATTGTCAGCAGTGAGGTTGTTGAAGTGGTTGGGAGAGTCAACAACTACAGCGAGGTAGAGGTTATCAGCGTCATAGGTCATGTAAACCTTAGCAGTTGCATAGTAGTTGCCTACTTCGAACTGAGCGTAAGAAACATTAACGTTGTCGGGGTTGATATCCCAAATAACATCGCCGTATTCGCCTTCGTTTACAACACCGTCAAGAACGGGAGCTGTTGCAGCAGCGGTGATAGTAGCATCAAGACCGCCGGTTGTAACGATACCGTGAGGATAGAATACAACACCGAAGGGGAACTTTTCAGCGTCTTCAGCGGGGTTTTCGATAGCAGAGATCTTATCGTTCCATGCTTCGTGGATTGCAACTACAAAGCCGTCTTCGGGGATTGCAGTCTTAGCGTCAGCAGAGCCAACAGCAGCCATAGACTTCTTAGCATAGCCGAACTTGCTGTGGTCATATTCAAATACTACAACTGCGAACTTAGAGAAGTCCTGATCAGCTGTTTCGATAGTAGCACCGTATTCACGAGTGAAGATACCGATGTCGTAATCTTCAACTGCTTCGTTAACCTTAGAGAATCTAAGAGTTGTAGCAGCATTCTTAGAAGGATTTACGCCAACAACGCCGCCCTTGTAGTAAGCGTTGTTCCAGGACAAGAATTTGTTAGTGAACTTAACTTCATCCTTAGGGTCAACAGGTTCTTCAGAGGATTCTTCCTTAGAAGAAACAACTTCTTCTTTAGAGGAAACTTCTGCTTTGGAAGATGTGGTACCGGAATTTGTAAAGCCGGCATCACTGCTTGTATCTTCGCCGCCGCCACAAGCAACACAGGAAACAGCAAAAAGACAAACGAGAAGGATAGCTAAAAGCTTTTTCATTTGAACACACTCCTTATGGTTCTTTGTTTTATTTGTTCATATTGAACACATAAATTAATTAAAAATATGGAAAGACCATATTTTACGTTTTGGATTATATCATAATGCTTGAAATAAATCAATAGGTTCATTTATTTTTGTTGAAAATTACAAACAAAAAAGTAGGAAAGGACCAAAAGATCCTTTCCTATAATTATATATAATTACGCTTCCTGCTTTTCAAGAATAGCAAGCTTTGCACAAATTGTAAGCAATTCAGCCGCCTTTGCCAATTCCTCGCATGAGGGGAAGGAAGGAGCAATACGGAGCTTGCTGTCCTCAGGATCCTTACCGTAGGGGTACATTGCGCCTGCAGGTGTTATAACAAGGCCTGCCTCCTTACAAAGCTCAACTGTGCGCTTTGCTGTACCGTTGGGCAGTGAGAGTGTGAAGAAATAACCGCCGTTAGGTGTAGTCCAGCTAACGCCCTCAACACCGTCAAAGCCCTTTTCAAAGGCTCTGTAAATGATTTCGAATTTAGGACGGATGATGTTCATGTGAACCTTCATCTGTGCAACAATATCGTCATAGCACTTGAAAACTCTTGCATGGCGGAGCTGATTGAGCTTGTCATGACCGATTGTCTGAATCTTCAATGCGTTAAGAATACGCTTGATGTTTCTGGGGCTGGAGCAGATACAGGAGATACCTGCGCCGGGATATGTAATCTTAGAGGTAGACGCAAATTCAAAGAACATATCCTCGTTGCCGTATTTGGTTGCTTCAGCGAAAATTTCGGGAAGCTCATCAGGTGTATCGGTAAGGTCATGAAGAACATAAGCGTTATCCCAGAAAACTCTGAAATCCTTTGCCGCAGGCTTCAAGGAAGCGATTCTTCTTACTGTTTCGGCAGAATATGTGCATCCCAAGGGGTTTGCATACTTAGGCACACACCACATACCCTTGATTGTTTCGTCGGAAGCAACCAAGGATTCGATCATGTCCATATCGGGACCGTCGTCATAAAGAGGAATATTGATCATGTTGTTGCCGTAAAATTCGCAGATTGCAAAATGTCTGTCATAGCCGGGAACAGGACAAAGGAAGGAAATCTGCTCATATTTGGACCAAGGCTTGCAGCCATCCTCGACGGGATGAAGCATGGAGCGCGCAACAGTATCATACATAAGGTTAAGGGAGGAGTTACCGCCGACAATAATATAATCGGAGGTTACACCGAGCATTTCGCCCAAAAGGCGCTTCATTTCATTTATACCGTCAAGTCCGCCATAGTTACGGCAGTCGCTTCCTGTTTCGGAGAAGCAGTCCTCGTTCTTTGTAACAGCGGTAAGAAGACGTTCAACTGTGGAAACCTGCTCGGGCGCAGGCTTACCGCGGGACATATCCAATTTCAAGCCAAGGGCTTTAAATTCATCATATTGCTTTTGAAGCTCAATCTTGTTCATCATAAATCACCTCAAATTATTTGTAATTTGCTAAATACTTAATTAAAATTCGCAGCTGCCTGTTGTTCTGGGGAACAATTCAACGTCGCGGATATTTGTCATACCTGTAATATACATAATAAGACGCTCGAAGCCCAAGCCATAGCCTGCATGCTTAACACCGCCGTATCTGCGAAGGTCGAGATACCACCAATAGTCATCCTTATTCAAGCCCAATTCTGCCAAACGGGCTTCGAGAACATCAAGACGTTCCTCTCTTTGAGAGCCGCCGATAAGCTCGCCAACACCGGGAACAAGCATATCTGCCGCCGCAACAGTCTTATTGTCATCGTTAAGGCGCATATAGAATGCCTTGATTTCCTTGGGATAGTCTGTAACGAAAACAGGCTTGTTGAACACGGTTTCGGTAAGATAGCGTTCATGCTCTGTCTGAAGGTCACAGCCCCAGGAAACGGGATATTCAAACTTTTTGCCGCTTTTTTGGAGAATATCAACCGCTTCTGTATAGCTTACTCTTGCGAAATCGCTGTTAACAAGAGCGGTCAAGCGGTCAAGCAAGCCTTTATCAATACGTTCGTTGAAGAATGCCATTTCTGCAGGGCACTTTTCGAGGACATATTTAATAACATATTTTGTCATTTCCTCTGCAAGGGACATATAGTCGTCCAAATCTGCAAAGGCTATTTCGGGCTCGATCATCCAGAACTCAGCCGCATGACGGGGAGTATAGGAATTTTCTGCACGGAAGGTAGGCCCGAATGTATAAATATTGGAATAAGCCAAGGCAAGGCATTCGCCCTCAAGCTGACCCGAAACGGTAAGGTTAGCCGCTTTTCCGAAAAAGTCCTTGGAATAATCAACATTGCCCTTGTCATCACGGGGAGGATCGTTTACGTCCAATGTGGTAACACGGAACATTTCGCCTGCGCCCTCGCAATCGCTCGCTGTGATGATAGGAGTGTGAACATAAACAAAGCCCTTATCAGCAAAGAAGCGGTGGATTCCCTGAGCTGCAACCGAGCGAACGCGGAAAACCGCATTAAATGTGTTTGCACGGGGACGAAGATGGGCAACAGAACGGAGAAATTCGAATGTGTGTCTTTTGTTCTGGATAGGATAATCGGGAGTAGATTCGCCGGTTATCTCAATATTTGCAGCCTTAAGCTCAAAGGGCTGCTTTGCTTCGGGAGTGAGCACCAAAACACCCTCTGCAATAACCGAAGCGCCCACATTAAGCTTGGCAACATCATTATAATTATTTATAACATCGCTTTCAAAAACAACCTGAATGTTTGTGAAATAAGTACCGTCGTTTAATGCAATAAAGCCGAAAGCATTAGAGGAACGAATAGTTTTAACCCAGCCTCCAAGACGGATTGTTTTGCCTTCATATGATTTAGGGTCAGCAAAAATATCGCAAACCCTTGTTAAGGTATCTTTTATCGCCATAACCCATGGACCTCCAATTTTAGTTCTTAATATTATATCACCGCTTTAGTTTGATTTCAAGAGGTTTTTCGCTTTTTTCCGCCTAAATTTACTTGAAAAGACATTATGATTATGTTAATATATTACATATTAAATACAAAGAGGCAGAAAATGGAAATTTACCAGCTTTTAAACAGCAATAAAAAATATTTAAAGGGTAAAAAGGCTTTTATATTTGACATGGACGGTACATTGATTGATTCTATGGAATATTGGTGCGCCACATCGGGAGAGGATATTGCAAAATACCCTTCTCAGATTGAATATCTGTTTGATAAATACAATAATGATATTCTTCCCAAAAAGGGCGCTATGGAGCTTCTTTCCCTACTTCACGACAATAATATTCCGGTTTGCATCGCGTCCGACACACCCAGAAGGCTTTCCGAGGGATTTTTCAAAAGATTTGATTTCGATTCGGTCATCGATTTTTATTTAGGAAGCGATGATGTCGGAGTTTATAAGTCCCAGCGTCCCGATATTTATTTCCGCGCTGCAGAAAAAATGGGAGTAAAGCCCGAGGAATGCTTGGTTTTCGAGGATAATCTTT
>JAZSFY010000026.1:0-3900 GCA_045532415.1 Eubacteriales bacterium
TTCTTTATACGCTTAAGCATATAGCTGATTTCACTTAAAACCAACCCTACCTCACACATAAATCCTTCGTATTTGCTTTTGCCCAAATCGGATGTTAATGCATCGCAAATCCCATCCGTATTGGCCTTAACGGCGCCATAAAGTCTTTTAAGCATTTCCTTGCGAAACTTTATTGGAATAGTTGCACCGCTTTTAAAATACTCTCTTTGCTTTTCAAAAATCAAATCCATGTTCATAATCATTTCCATAATAAAGGTTATTATATTCATCATAAACCCAAGCCGCCGAAATGTCAATACATACACAATGTGTTCACAAATGAAACCAAATAATCCTTGCAATAAAACAAAAATGCATATATAATCAAATTAATAAAGGATAGGAGAAGATATTATGGCGAAGCAATATTGGACAATAAAGGACAAGGCTCTTTTTTGGAATGTAGCCGAGGGCGAAAAACATTCTGACGACATCGAGATGAGTGGACTTTATTGCGATTATATAGTTTATTACGGTGTTGATAAGGACGGTAGCTTGATTCTTTCCCAAAAGTGTTATTTTCCTATTTTACGAACTATTCCAAATAATACCCATGCTACTTTTTGCTTTCCTTTGGAACAAAATGAACGCCCCAAGCTTCAGGTCAACGGCGATGATATAATTGAATATCCAAAAAGCTTTTCCTTTGACGGAGTTTTAAAGATTAATTGCTCAACTGAATATGGAATCGAAACAAAAAGAACATTTTTTCCTTCTGTAGATAAACGCTTTTGTATCGAACTTTTGGAAATTATTGCAAAGGAAAATGTTCAGCTTAAAATATCTAATCCCAATACAGCTATTCATTCTTATACAAAAGGAACCAAAGGGGTTTATATAACACGAACCGACCATAATGCTCCCGAAATCATAAAACTTGATAAGGACGAAGCCATAAAAATCCAAATCTGCTATTCTGCATGGATAGCAAATGAAAAGGTCGTTATTCCCAATGGGGAAGAGGAGCTTGCAAAACGAATCGACCGTGTTAATGAGCTTTGCAATAGCTCTCTTAACCTAAAAACAGGTAATGCCGAGCTTGATACGATGATGCATTTTGCAAAGCTTCGAGCAGGCGAAAGTATTTTCCAAACCCTCACGGGAAAATATCACAGCCCCGGCGGTCATGCCTATTATGCCGCTACATGGTGTAATGACCAGGTTGAATATGCTGGTCCCCATTTTGCAATGACAGGGGATAAAACCGCTATCGAGGCATCTCTAAACGCCTACCGTGCTTATGTTCCCTTTATGTCCGATTCCTATATAAGAATACCCTCGTCGGTAATATCCGAGGGCTTGGATATATGGGAAGGGGCAGGTGACAGAGGCGATGCGGCAATGTATCTTTACGGAGCCTCACTTTTCTGCCTTTACCTTGGTGATAGAGAAATCGCAAAGGAGCTCTACGAGCCTATAAAATGGTGCGCCGAATATTGCGAAAAAAGAAAATCACCCGAAGGAGTTATATGCTCGGAATCCGATGAATTAGAGGGCAGATTTCCAACAGACAAAAAAGCCAACCTTTCTACATCATCTCTTTGCTACGGCGGTTTGATTTTTGCATCCAAGCTTGCTCGCTCTTTAGGCGATACAGAAACCGAAAGGCTTTATCTCAAACGTGCCAAAGAACTTGAAACAGCAATCGAGAATTATTTTGGTGCAGAATTACACGGATTCAAAACCTACCGTTATTCCAAAGGCTTCGATACACTTCGTGCATGGATATGCCTGCCTCTTTGCGTAGGTATCCAAACAAGAAAAGAGGGAACCTTGTCGGCAATGCTTTCTCCCTATCTTTGGACCGAGGAGGGAATGTTAACCTGCGAGCGTTCCTCCGAAAATACAAGCAATACGATTTGGGACCGTTCAACGCTTTACGGAATGAAATGCGCCTTTCTGTCGGGAGCAGGAAACCAAATGCTAAATCCTCTCCTTGACTATTGCCATAAACGCTTGGTGTGTGACCGTGTTCCCTATGCAGTCGAAGCATATCCCGAGGGAGATAAACGTCACCTTTCGGGTGAAAGTGCTTTGTTCGTGAGAGTAATAACCGAGGGCTTGTTCGGAATTATGCCCGAATCTCTCGATTCTTTCTCCTTCCTTGCATCAATTCCCGAAAATATCCCCGAAATGTCCCTGAACCATATAAAAATCTGCGGTTCAACATTTGATATTAAAATAAATCACAATGAATGGATTGTTACCTCCAACGGCGAAACAATATACAACGGCAAACCCGACGGAGAAAGGGTTGTAATACAGAAATAACAAAAGGCAGTACAATAACGTACTGCCTTGAATTTTATCTGTCACACAAAGGAATATATTCCTTATCTTCCTTTACATTTATATATGCAGGACGGATAATCTTACCTGCACATCGAATTTCTTCAATTCTATGAGCGCTCCAGCCTGCGATTCTTGATACTGCAAAAATAGGAGTATAAAGCTCATTGGGCAAACCAAGCATCTTGTAAATCAAGCCCGAATAAAAGTCAACATTTGCGCTGACACCCTTATACATCTTTCTCTTATCAGCAATAATATGGGGTGCAAGGTTGGCAACTGTCTTATAAAGCTCATATTCTTCTTCCTTGCCCTTTTCAACCGAAAGCTCCTCGGCGCACTTTCTCAAAATATCCGATCTGGGGTCGGAAAGGGAATAAACCGCGTGTCCCATACCATAAATCAAACCTGCATTGTCAAATGCCTGCTTGTCAAGAAGCTTAACGAGATAATCCTCGATTTCTCCAACCTTCTTAACATTGATATTCTTTTTCATATCCTCAAACATCTTAACAACCTTAATATTTGCACCGCCGTGTCTGGGACCCTTTAATGAACCTAATGCTGCAGAAATTGCAGAATATGTATCTGTTCCCGAGGAAGTTACAACGTGGGTTGTAAAGGTGGAGTTGTTGCCGCCGCCGTGTTCTGCATGGAGAACCATAGCAAGGTCAAGTATTTTCGCTTCCAAATCGGTAAATGTGCCGTCCTTGCGGAGGATATGCAAAAGGTTTTCGGAGGTTGAATATTCAAGCTTAGGTCTGCGGATGTGCAGGCTCTTGTTTCTGTGGTAATGACGGTATGACTGATAACCGTAAACCGCAAGGAGAGGGAACATAGCAATCATCTGCATACATTGCCTTAAAACATTAGGAACCGAAATATCATCAGGGTTATCGTCATAGGCATACAAAGCAAGAACGCAGCGTGAAAGAATATTCATCATGTCCTTGCCGGGAGCCTTAAGAATCATATCTCTTACAAAGGATTTGGGAAGGGTTCTGTATTCCGAAAGCTCCTTTGTAAATGTTTCCAATTCTTCCTTGTTAGGTAATTGGGAGAACAAAAGAAGATAAACCGTTTCCTCATAACCGAATCTGTCGTCTTTTGTAAAACCGTCAACCAAGCTTCTTACATCAATACCGCGATAGCAAAGCTGACCTTCGCAGGGAACGATTTCGCCCTGTGCATTCTTTTCCTTTGCCTTGATTTTGGAAACCTCGGTCAAGCCTGTAACAACACCGTTTCCGTTCATATCTCTAAGTCCGCGGAAAACAGTATGATTTTGATACATTTCGCTTGTAATACCGTTGTTGCTGTTTGAAATCTCAGCCATTTGTTCAATATATGGAGTTATCTTAGAATAGGATTTTTTCAAATTTGCCGTCTCCTTTTCAATAATGATATAAGTCTATTGCGTTTATTATATAACAAACGATAATAAAAATCAAGACAAACGGCAAATAACGAAAAAACTTAACATTTTATAACGAATAATTCAAAAATTATACAAAAAATGTGCCGTTTTAGTGTAAAAAAATGCATCAATCCCCTTGACAAATTAAAAAAATA
>JAZSFY010000188.1:0-2515 GCA_045532415.1 Eubacteriales bacterium
CCCCATGCAAACGGTTGGGGGCCTTACGATATGAATCTTTACCACTTAAGCGACGAGGAAAAAGCAAAATTAAAACATCTGCCCACCTCATTGAAAGAAGCATTGGATGCCCTTGAAACAGATAATGAATACCTCACCGCGGGCGATGTATTCCCCAAAGAATTGATTGTCAATTTCATTCGTACAAAACGCGATGAATGCAGACAACTTGCGGCAATTCCCCACCCTGCAGAGTTCGAAAAGTATTACAACTTGTAATTAAAGCGCACCCCGAAAGAACAACACTTTCGGGGTGCGAATTTCAAAATATCAAACTATACAAAAAACTCACAAAGATAAATTCATCTTATGCCATAATTTTCTATAACATAGTCCATATCTTTATCACCTCTGCCGGAGAGATTGATAAGCACAGAACCATGTTCCATGGTTTTGGCAAGTTTCATACCGTATGCAACGGCGTGAGAGCTTTCAATAGCAGGAATTATACCCTCAAGACGAGCGAGCTTATAAAATGCGTCAATGGTTTCTTCATCATCAATTACATCATACTTAACTCTGCCAATCTCTTGTAAAAACGCATGTTCGGGGCCGGAAGAAGGATAATCCAGACCACTTGCAACAGAATATACAGGCGCGGGATCGCCGTTTTCATCTTTAAGCATAATACTGTTAAAGCCATGCATAACACCTTCAGTGCCATATTTTAAGCTTGCTGCGTGGTCTCCAAGCTTTGGGCCTCTGCCCAAGGGTTCAATGCCGTAAATATCCACAGGATCATTAAGGAATCCGGCGAACAAACCTGCCGCATTCGAACCGCCGCCTACACAAGCGACAATGGCGCTAGGAAGATGTCCGGTCATATCAATAAATTGCTCGCGGGCTTCAATTCCTACGATGCTTTGAAAATCACGAACCATCATCGGGAACGGATGAGGCCCAAGAACCGAGCCAATGCAATAAATAGAATCTTTGTATTCCTTGCTATATGCGTCAAAAGCCGCATCAACGGCCTCCTTAAGCGTTTTTAGACCGTGGGTAACCTCGACTACGTTTGCGCCCAAAATCTTCATTCTGGCGACGTTTGGAGCCTGTTTCTTGATATCAACAGAGCCCATATAAATATCGCATTCCAAACCAAAATATGCAGCGGCAGTAGCAAGAGCAACACCGTGTTGACCTGCACCTGTTTCCGCGATAACCTTTTTCTTGCCCATATATTTGGCGAGCAAAGCTTCGCCCATACAATGGTTGAGCTTATGTGCGCCGGAATGGTTCAAATCCTCGCGCTTGGCATAAAGCTGAACACGTCCTCCCAATGCATCGGAAAGGCGTTCGAGGTGCGATACGGGCGTAGGGCGCCCTTGAAATTCCTTTCTAATTCTGCGAAGTTCGGCTATAAACTTTCTTGATTGGCAGATTGAATAATAAGCATATGTAATTTCTTCCATCGCCGCTTTGAGCTTATCATCTATATAAACGCCACCATATTTACCAAAATAACCGTCTTTATCAGGGTAATTATTAAAATAGGTTTCAAAATCCACATTATTCAGTATCATTTTTGTTCTCCAATATAATTTAATATTTGTTTTATCATCGAAATCAAACCAATACTCGCCATCGCCTTGTGAGTAAAACCATAACAACCTATCCTCTTCCCTATCAAAACAAAAAATGCCTTGACAGAATTACTGTTTCTGTCAAGGACGAATAATCACTTATCCGTGGTGCCACCTTGAATTCGCGAAATAACGCGCACTTTTCGGATACAAACATACCCACAGCATATAACGAATGCCAAACGTTGCAATATACTCTGCACATACGTGCATTTCCGTGCACCCTCTGCGGTCCATTTGAAGGAACGTTTCTTACCCGAATTTCAGCTACGCGGGCTCTCTGTAAAGGCTTATTCCAACTTTATCTCCGCTTCAACGGTTTAACTAATTAATTTCTTATATTATACCACGCTGAAAATACATTGTCAATACGAAATAACGAAAATATAAAAAACTAATGACAAAAGGCTAAAAATATGCTATAATTAATTATCCCAAAAAGGAGTTTGTAAAATGAAAGAGCTTTTGTCAAAAATATTATCTGACAATGTATTTAAAATAATACTTAGTAACACTTTTAATAAAAAAAGCGAGTTCCGAAAAATTGTTGCAGAACGAAAAGCAAAGGGCTTTTTGATATCGAAATATACCGACAAACAGGTTTTTCACGATAACATTGATGATGAATGCTTCTTAGATTATTTAGTGAAAATATTTTCATGCAACTATAAACAACTGAATGCTTGGTCAAATGAAAAAGAACATATAGTTTTGGCTTCGGAAAAAGGAAAATTCAATTACAAAGCAAAACAATACAACGGCAGTAATACTTCAACTGAAACACACAATCGTGCCAAAAATTACATCCTGAAAGAAGGATCTCGTATCGAACCGCTCATTGATATGGGAATCTTCACCCCCGAAGGAAAAATCGTCAATTCGATGTATAGTAA
>JAZSFY010000152.1:0-1518 GCA_045532415.1 Eubacteriales bacterium
AACTAACATAATAACCATTATCAGAGCCAAAAAGCCCGCGATAAAGCGTTTTGAAGTTCCCGCAGAAGCAGTTGCTTTCATTTGCATTCTCCTTTGTTTATGATTATTTTAAACACAAAGTTTAGATTACAAAAGGATACAATTATCCTATCATAATTCAGTATCTTAGTTTAATATTTTTTTGCCCATTTGTCAAGAAAAACGAGCAAATATGTTAGTTCTTTTTTAAATTTATGAACATTCTGTGTATAATTATGAACATACCTCTTGCCAATCCACCGATATTGTTGTATAATTTTATGGAAAGCAGGTGATGTTTTGAAAATAAACAGCAAAAAGCTTCCAATCGAAAAGGTATTGCAAAAACCCACGCCTCAACATAAATTACCAAAAAAGCCTTGGTTCATTTTGAGATGCCTTATTCAGGCGTTATCAATTCCCGATATGCTTGCTACCAAATTTTCCTTTACCCAAAGCCGAATGGAGCTTGCAGGAAAGGGGCCATATCTGATTTTAATGAACCACTCGGCGTTTATTGATTTGAAAATAGCCTACAAGATTTTCTTTCCAAAGCCCTTTTGTATTGTTTCCACCACCGATTCCTTTGTAGGAAAAGGCTGGCTTATGAGAAAATTAGGCTGTATTCCCACTCAGAAATTCGTTTCGGATATGACCTTGATGTCGGATATCAAGCATGCCCTGACCGAAGAAAACACAAGCGTTTTGATGTTCCCCGAGGCAGGATATTCTCTTGACGGACGGGCAACTGCATTGCCCCAAAGAATGGGAATGCTTTTAAAAATGCTTAATGTTCCTGTTATTACCGTAATAACCGAGGGCGCATTTTTAAGACAGCCTCTTTATAACGAGCTTCGCACCCGAAAGGTAAAGGTAAGCGCTCATGTTAATTGCCTTTTAACACCCGAAGAAATTGCAGGCAAAACCATTAACGAGCTTGACGAAATATTAAATAACGCCTTTAGGTTCGATAATTTTGCCAGACAGCTTGAAACAAAAACGGTTATCGACTCAAAGGACAGAGCAAAGGGATTGGAAAGAATCCTTTATAAATGCCCTGCCTGCTTATCAGAAGGCTTTATGGCAAGCGAAAAAACCGAAATTTTCTGCACAAAATGCGGAAAAAGATATGAAATGGATGTTTACGGCAGGCTGAACAGCAAGAACGGAGAAACCGAAATTTCACATATTCCCCATTGGTATGATTGGGAGCGAGAGCAGGTTAATCAGGAAATCGCAAAAGGCGAATATAAGCTGGAAACCGACGTTAACATCGGAATTATAAAGGATTACAAAGCCCTTTATATGGTTGGCGAGGGACGGTTAAGACACGACGAAAACGGATTTCGTTTAATCGGATGTAACGGAAAAATCGATTATATCCAATCTCCATTAGCATCTCACAGCCTTAATGCCGATTTTTATTGGTATACAATAGGCGATGTTATCGGAATGGGCAATCGAGATTTACTTTATTAGTGCTTCCCCAAGGAAAAAATT
>JAZSFY010000107.1:0-2053 GCA_045532415.1 Eubacteriales bacterium
GATTTGAATTAGGTAACCTTATAGGTAATGTAGGGGAGGGGCTTTATGGGGTCCCCGAAAATCCAAGATTTTTGGGGTTATATGCTCCTCCCGAAAACAAACGTTACGCGAAACAAATGCGGGCGATTGGGCAATAATCAATCCCAACCCCTCAGTCAGCGTTGCTGACAGCTCCCCTTACACAGGGGAGCCTTATTAAAAGTCAAACGGTGAGCCTTATGACAGTAAAAAAGACAGCCGCTATAATCGCCGCCGCAGGAAGCGGAACAAGAATGGGCGGTGTTTCAAAGCCTAATATTAAAATTCTCGGCAAAACCCTTTTCCAATATGTTCTTGATGCCTTTGAGGAATCTATGGTTGACGAAATTGTGGTGGTCTGCTCGGAGGATAACCGCGATTCTCTTATAGAATTGGCAAAAGGCTATAAAAAGCCCATTAAATTCACACTTGGGGGAAAAGCCCGTGCAGAATCGGTTTATAAGGGTGTTATGATGACCTCTGATGAGGTAGAAGCCCTTTGTGTTCACGATTGCGCCCGTCCCTTTGTAACCAAGGAAATGATTAACCAAGCTCTTAAGGCTGCCATTGAAGCAGGTGCGTCCTGCGTTTGCTCTCCCGTTGTAGATACAATTAAATATGTTAACCCCGAAACAAACAAAATTACAACCCCGAAAAGAGAAAATCTTTTCGCTGTACAAACCCCTCAATGCTTTGAAAAGAAGCTATATCTTGATGCCGTCAATTCGGTTGAAGGCATTGACACCTTTACAGACGAAACATCTCTTTTAGAGCGCATCGGCGTAAAGGTTAATTATATTAAGGTAAACCAAACCAACATGAAGCTTACATCACCTGATGATGTGCCCATGGCAGAATTTTTATTAAGGAAGGAAATCGCAAAATGATAAGAATAGGTCAAGGCTATGATGTTCACCGCCTTGTTGAAGGCAGAAAGCTTATTTTAGGCGGAAAAGAAATCCCCTTTGAATTGGGCTTGTTAGGTCATTCCGATGCCGATGTTTTAACCCATGCAATCTGCGATGCTCTTTTGGGCGCCGCCGCATTAGGTGATATCGGAAAGCGATTCCCCGACAGCGACGATAAATATAAGGGCATAAATTCACTTTTGCTTTTAAAAGAGGTTGGCGAATTGCTTGCCACAATGGGATGCAAAATCAACAACATTGATGCAACAGTTATTGCTCAGGCTCCCAAAATCGCTCCTCATATTAACGATATGCGCCGTAATATTGCCGACACACTTAATCTAAGCGTCGGCGCAGTAAGCATCAAAGCCACAACCGAAGAAGGCTTGGGCTTTACAGGCGCAAAGGAAGGCATTGCCGCAATGGCGATTGCCTGCATAGATGAATAAACTTTGAAAACAACGGAGATTTCCGATTGAATATAACAAATAAAGCTCTTGCAGAGGGAGTTTATCTTTCCTCCTGCAAAACCGACAAATTCAAATCAGCCATGATGACGGTTTCCTTTGCCCTCCCCTTGGAGGAGGAAACAGCGTCGGGCTATTCACTTTTAACAAACCTGCTCTCCCTTTCCACAGGAGATTATCCCGATATGCAGTCCTTTTCTATTGTAAAGGACGAGCTTTATGCTCTCGGCTTGGACGCTTATGTTCAAAGGCGCGGAGAGCTTTTGTTGCTGACCCTTGAAATCAACACAATCGCCGATTCCTTCGCCTTTGACGGCGAAAGGGTTTTGGCAAAGGCTTGCAAGCTTTTGGGTGGCGCAATTTTCAATCCCTGCTTAAACGATCAGGGGGATTTCCCTTTGGAAAACATGGAAAGCGAAAAAAGATGCCTTGTTGAGGAGATTGCCTCGGCTATTGAAAACAAGCCCTCATTTGCATTAAGAAACGCAAGAAAGCTTCTCTGCCAAGGAGAGCCCTTTGCTGTTGATGCAGGAGGCGAGATTCCCAAGGTTTTGGAATTAACAAGCGAAAATCTTTTGGATTGCTATAAAAATGCCATAAATAACGCCCCTGTTTTTATAACCTATGCAGGGGAAGCCGACAAGTCGGATCGTAGCCATG
>JAZSFY010000200.1:0-20186 GCA_045532415.1 Eubacteriales bacterium
TACAACCTATGCAAAGTATTTAAACAGCTTTGTAGGATACGGCTACGTTACGCATTTTTATAATAAAGAAAATGCGCTTGTACCCCAAAATGCAGTTTGTTTTTGCACAATTCACGACTATGTTGCAATGAAATTTGCGGGTAAAACATCGCCCATAGTTCATAGTAGCGATGCCGCCAGTTTCGGTATGTATGACCTCGAGACAAATAGTTTTACCGTAGAAGATAAGCTTCTACCCGAAATTACTACTGATTTTAAAATTTTGGGCGAATTTAAAAATGCGAAGGTTTCGGTTGCTATTGGTGATAATCAGGCTAGTTTTATGGGCTCGGTATGTGGCGATAAAAGTGTTCTTGTAAACGCCGGTACAGGAAGCCAAATTTCAGTTTCAGCCGATAAAATTTCAAATGTTTCGGGCATTGAGACAAGACCTTATGTTGAAGGCAAATACCTTTTAGTTGGCTGTTCGCTTTGCGGCGGAAAATCCTTTGCCGTTTTAGAACAGTTTTTGCGTTCGGTAGCCGAGCTTGTTACGGGCGAAAAACAGGGTAAGGTTTATGACCAAATGCTTAGTGCCATTGAAGGAAAAACTACAGGTTCACTGACTGTTGATACTAGGTTTATGGGAACAAGGGTAAATCCCGAAATCAAGGGAAGTGTACAAAATATAACTCCCGAGAACTTTACACCTGCAGAACTAATTTTCGGTGCAATCGAGGGTATGACCACCGAGCTTTATGATATGTTTGAAACATTGAATGTTCCATTTGAAAATCTTGTCGGCTCGGGTAATGGTATTAGAAAAACCCCCGCCTTTGCAGAAAGCCTTTCTCGTAGGTTTGGAAAAACGCTTAGAATTCCCGCACATAAAGAAGAGGCATGTTTTGGTTGCGCCATCTTCTCTCTTGTAGCTTGTGGAGTATACGAAAAAGTTTCTGACGCACAAAAAATTATTAAGTACGAGGTGTGATTTATGTTTTACGAAAAACCCGTCTTTTTTGAGGCCAATAGAGTTTTTAGGGTTTACACAGGCGGTAAGCTTTTAGGCAAATTCGTTGGCAAAGATTATGTAGACGATTTTTACCCTGAAGAGTGGGTTGCCTCTTCGGTTACTGCCCTTAACGAAGGCTCTACCGACCCGTTTGAAGGCGTTTCCAAAATTGAAGGCACCGACATTTATTTAAGTGAGGCTTATAAAACCTACAAAAAAGAACTTTTGGGCGATAAAGAAAGCCTTGGTATTTTGGTAAAATATCTCGATAGTGCTATTCGTTTGCCCGTTCAGGCTCACCCTGATAGAGAATTTTCTAAAAAATATCTTAATTCTACCTACGGTAAGGAAGAATGTTGGTACATTTTAGATACAAGGGAAGGCGCTTCAATTTCTTTCGGTTTCAAAAAAGGCGTTACAAAAGAAGAATTTGTAAAGGCTATCGACGAAAGTGAAACCGATAAAACCGCTATGGAAAAGCTTATTAAAAACTTCCCCGTTAAAAAAGGTGATGTTGTTTTTATCCCCGCAAATACAGTTCACGCAATTTGCGCAGGTTGTCTTATTTTAGAGGTGCAAGAGCCTTCAGATTTCACCATTCAGCCCGAACGCTGGTGCGGCGATTACCGCCTGTCCGACAACGTAATGTATTTAGGTTTGGAGCCTGAAATTGCTCTTAAATGTTTTAAGTTTGAAGAAAGCGAAAACCCGTTTATTGAGCCTATCGTTATAGAAAATTCAAACGGAGTTTTAACAGAACTGCTCATAGGTGAAAAACAAACGAACAATTTTTCACTCATACGCTTTAAATTTAGCGACGGCAGACTTTCACTCGACAAAAACGCAATTTACATAGTTGCAGACGGTGAAGGCAAAATAGTTGGCGACGGTTATGAAAGAGCTCTTAAAAAGGGCGATTATTTCCTTATGCCGGCGTGTGCGAAGGGCAAATTTGAGGTTGAGTCGAAAAACCTCGAACTTCTTGCTTGTTATTAAAGTTCAAATTGAATATTTATTAGAAAAAACCCGCAAAACGGAGACACTTCGTAAAGAAGTAGTCTCCGTTTTTCTATATAAAGAAAAATGACACTTTCTGTTTTTGAAAGTGTCATAGCGGGTTACATACTTTGAGAATGGTAAATACTTGCCGAAAATAAAGAATATCTTTCTCGGCAGGTAAAGTGATATTGCACACTATCGTTTGCAGCGATATTTTTGCCCTACGGCAAAAGCGATATAAAAGCCTTTGGCTTTTGCGATATTATATTCCTGCTTTTCACACGGCGAAGCCGTATATCGCGCGGTTATACCGCATATCGCATCGTAGATATATCGCTCGTGCTTTGCACGAATATAGCTAAGGCACACTTCCTTACGGAGTGTGCCTCAAAGGCTGTCTTGTTCTTTGTATTTTTTATTCTTTACAGGAGGCTATGCTTTCGATGACAGCACGAACATCCTCGTCATTGAGGGAGATTTCGTGCTCGCCGTTTTTTGTCAAAATCATCACCTGAAAGGTTACACCGTTGTCCTTTGAATCCAGCATTGTATAAGGATAGCCAAAGCTCGAGCAGGTAAAGCCGTTCCACAATTTACCGCCCGATTCAAAGGGCTCTATATCACAAGCGTCGTCATAAAAGAACCTGGGGGACAGAAAAATCTCGTTTTCGCCGTAAAAGCAAATTGTAATCCCTGCTTTTGTGAAAATGTCTAATTCTGTTTGAGCATCCTTGTAAATATGCAATTTTTTGGGGCTTGCTTTACCGTCGGAATCGATTCCGTAAAAAAGCTTCCAGCCCGACGGCAGAAAAACACGGAGGATTCCGTTATCGAACAACTGACCGTTCACGCCCAAGGGTCTTCCGAAACAGGCACACGGATTTCGGAAAGACATTGAATATCATTCAAGAACCATTCGCCTGTGGAGGGCTTTTTACGCAATTTAACAGGTCTGGGGTTGTCTGCCCCGCCGCTTGCAACATAAAGTGTTGCCCAATTTTCGTTGTCGAATGAATAGGGGTTTTCGATTACGGTGATTGTATAGGGAACAGAAGGAGCATAGCTGTTTTGAGGGGTTGCGCCTGCAAAATAGGAGCGAGGTATATATGCCTTATCCTTCAAGCGTTCGCCGATAAATTGCTTTTCGTATGTACTAAGGTTTTCGGGGCCCTTTAAGAAATCAAGCATTTCAAATGCTTCATCGGGGCTTTGCTCATAACGGCACAAGGCGGCTATTGTTAATGCTACTGTTTTAAAAGCCGAATCCAAGGATGCCTCGGGCAACGCCTTTAATTGGGAAACATTGGCAGGAAGCGAAGGAAAGCTAAAGGTTTCGGAATGATTTCTTCCCTTTCCAATCGACTTAACCGCATCATTAACAGCGTTATTAACCGCTTTTGAAGCCTCTTTTTTAATTACCGACTCTGCCATTTTTTTAATAGAATCAAAAATTCCCATTGTGTTTTCCTCCTTTAGTCTGCTTTTTCATATTTTGTTGTAATGAAGATAAGCTTTCCGTCTTCTTGGGGAATATTTACCCAGCCGTCATCACTCATGCCTTCGCCCATTTCAACCCAAAGCTCGCCGTCCTGCTCTTTCCATGCTTTGGGCTCGTCGGCAATCATACCGTCATAAAGCTTGATATAGCCTGCCGCCACAGCAGCATCAACCTCTGCTTGGGGCACTCCCTCGGGAAGGGGAAGAAGCATATAAAAATTACCGTCCTCGCAAATGGCAATCTGCGAGGCAATCATCTGCTTTCTTTCCTTTATTTCGTCTGCAACTGCTTCAGCATCGGTTTCGTCTATATATATCATTGGCGATTCCAAATATTCCTTTGCATTCATAAAAATCATCTCATCGTTTTCGTTTACGCTTCCGATAGAATGAAATTTCCATTTTCCAACATAACTCATAAATAATACCTCCTGAAATTGTTTTCGGCTTAATAAATATGATTTACAGCATAATTATAGCCCTTTTCCTCCCCTTTGTCCCCATACCAAAAGTATAGGATAGCGGTTTTTGAACAATATGTCGGTGGGATTTTAATAGCGGGCGAACGCAACGGGCGGAGCAAGCCCCGCCCCCTGCTATTACCTATTATTACTTTACTCAAAACGCAACGCACTCCAAAAGCCAAAAGCCTTTGGAGCGCGCTTCTCATATTATCACAGAATTATTTTTCAAGGCTTATCAGATTCTCTGTTCGCGTCTGTTGCCCTTAAGGAACATAAGAACTGCAACAGAGGAAATCATCAATACAAACCATTGAATATTGCTTGTGAAATCTCCTGTATCGGGAGTAGAGGGTATTTCGTAAACATTGTTGAATACAAGGCTTTCGCCGTTATGCTGAACCTTTGCCGCAAGCTTGCCGTTGCCGTCATCGGTTACTGTTACGGTAATTGTGTAAACAGTGTCGTCATAGGTGATACCGTCGATATTACCTGCAACCTCATACAATGTGTATTTGTATGTGCCGATTTCGGTATATTCGATTGTGTCAAATAGGATATTGCCGTCTGCATCGTTGGTTGCCTGAAGGATATTGCCGTTTTCGTCCTTCAATTCAAAGCTGAATTCGCCGCCAACCATTACCTTGTTCGCAAGGTTTTTATCAGCAGAGATTTGTACCTCAACCTTGTCTGCCTTGTAGCTGTTATTGAACACAAGCTCGTCTGCGCTGTATTCAACCTCGGCATTCAAATATCCGTTGCCGTCATCGGTTACTGTTACGGTAATTGTGTAAACGGTGTCGTCGTAAGTGATACCGTTAATATCTCCTGCAACCTCATACAATGTGTATTCGTATGTGCCGACTTCGGTGTATTCGATTGTATCAAATACAATGTTGCCCTCGGCATCGTTGGTCGCCTGAAGGATATTTCCGTTTTCGCCCTTCAATTCAAAGGTGAATTCACCGCCGACCATTACCTTGTTCGCAAGGTTCTTGTCAGCAGAAATTTGTACGCCTACCTTATCAGCCTTATAGCTGTTATGGAATACGGGAATCGCCTCGGTAACCTCGTCACCTATGGAATAATGAACCTGAGCATAAAGCTTGCCGTCTTTTCCGTCGGTAACTGTGATTGTTACGGTATAGGACGCGGTATCATAGGTTACACCGCCTGCGTTTCCGATTTCCTCTGTGAGGGTGTAGGTATAAACGCCTGCTTTGTCAAATGTAAGAGTCCGGAAAAGGATTCTTCCGTTTACATCGTTTGTTGCGCTGTATATTTCGGAGGAATCATCGTTATTCACCAAATTAAAGGTGAAGATACCCTCGGTCAAAGCCTTGCCATCCAAGCGCTTGAAGGCTTCCAAGGTTACATCAACAGATGCAGGGTTATAGAAATTGCGGAAGATTACAGAATCGGTCAAATCTGCTTCGCCGCTGCCGATAATTTCGATATCGCCGATTGTCGCCTTCAAAGCACCGCTTCCGTCATCTGTTACGGTTATGGTAATGTCATATCTTTCTTCGCTGTATGTTACACCGCCAAGACCGTTTGCAGGGATTTCCTCGCATATTGTATAGCTGTAAACGCCTGCATTATTGTAGGTCAAGAGGAAATGAACATGGCCGTCGGCATGGTTACGGCTTTCTGCCTCGCGCAAGCCTGTTGCCTTGTTTATCATATAGAAGCTGAATTCGTGGTCGTGAAGCTCACGTCCCGAAAGCTCCTTCAATGCTGTTAATTCAATAGTTACGTCTGCAGGGTTATAAACGTTAACAAAGGTTAAATCCTCGCTTATGAGCGCCATGATCTCATCGTGGCTTTCGGGCGCTATGTGAACATATTCGCCAACTTGGAAAAGCTCGCCCTTGTCTGCATCATAGCCTATTGTAATGTGAACGCACCAAATTGTGGGGTCGGTGGAATAGCCTGCTCTGTCGGTGGTCTTTTCCTTAATAAGGAATCGGTATTCACCTGCAGAAGCAAATTCAAAGCCTGTGAATTTAATGTTGCCGAGGAGATCGCTTCTTGCGGAGGTGATGAAATTGCCGTCAAGGTCATAAACCTCAAATTCAAAGCCCGACAAATCATAATTCTCCCCTGTCAATACATTACCGTCAACGTCAACGATAGACTTTGTACCGTTGATTTCCACCTGAATTGCAGGAGGATTATAGCTGTTGGTAAAGCTGATGCTTTCAACTGCGCCGTTATTGTCGACAACATTATAGGAAACAGACAAATTACCCTTGCCGTCATCAGTTACTGTTACGGTTACGGTATAAGCATTGCTGTCATAAACCATTCCCTCAACATTGCCCTCAACCTCTGTAATGGTGTAAACAAAGGTCTTGGTCATAACCTTATTGCCATTGTCGTCAACCATGTCATCTGCTGTGAAGACAAGGTTTTCAAAGCTGATAACACCGCCAATGTTGGTTACAGATTGGAGAGTATTGCCGTTGGCATCCTTTAATTCAAAGGTAAATTCGTTATCCTTCAAATTCTTGCCGATTAAGGTCTTGAAGGCTGTAAGGGACATTTCAACATCGGCAGGAGTGTAGATGTTATTGAAAACGATTTCCCCGCCGTCGGGATAATTAACCGTAGCAACCAATTTACCGTTGCCGTCATCTCTTACTGTTACGGTTACGGTGTAGATTGTTGTGTCAACAGTTACACCGGGGATATTATTGTTGGATTCGAGAACAACATAGGTGAAGGTCTTTTCGGTTGCGCCGTTCATGTCTTGGGCGGTAATATCAAAGGTGGAGAAAGTGATATTGCCGTTTACATCGTTACTGCCGGTTGCAACGATTTCACCGAAAATGTCGTTTTCGCGAACGATAAAGGAAAATTCTCTGTCGTTCATGTCACGTCCTGTTAATTCCTTGGTAGCCTCAAGCTGAACAAGGACATCGCCGGGAACGTATGTGTTTACAAATTCGATTTCGTTTGTCAAATCAACGATGCCTTCTTGGTTTTCGGGGATAACGTTGCCGTTGCCGTCAACCAATTCAGCGATTATATTGCCGTTGCCGTCATCGGTGATTCTGACATTAATTGTGTAGGTTGCGGTATCGTAGGTCATACCCGACAATGTGCCAACAGCTTCCTTGATTATATAGGTATATGTGCCGGGAGCTACTGTTGCGGGATAATTACGGGTAAGGGTTACGATGCCGTTTCCGTCGTTGGTTGCGATATCAACGGGAACCGTACTTCCTTCATGGAACAACTGGAAGTCAAATTCGCCCTCTCGCATTTCTCTGCCGTTGAGAGTCTTTTTGATTTGAAGCTTAATCTCGTCACCGTTAACCGCCTTATAGCTGTTGTTAAATACGATTCCTGTATCACTGCCGTTTACTGTGATATAATCGCCGCTATCGTCGGGAGCTACAAGCTGGGCGGAAATTGTACCGTCGTTGTTATCGGTGATTTGGATATAAACATCATATCTGTTTGTATCATAGGTTACTCCGGGAAGCTTTGCAGTTGCAGGAATAACCTCGCTCATAACGTAATGGATAACCGCAGAATCGCTGCCTACAGGAATATCCTTTACAGAATAGTAAAGTGTGGAGAAATGGATTGTGCCGTTGCTGTCAACAATACCGTCGATTTCGCCGTTATTGTCCTGACGGATAAGCTTGAATGCAAATTCGCCTGCATTAAGGTCACGTCCCGAAAGAACCTTTGTTGCGGTAATATTGATAAATCCGCCTGCGTTATATTCGTTATGGAAGGAGGGCAAATTTACCGAATTGGTATAATCGTTAATATTTTCCGAGCCGTCAACATCAGATGCCCAATAGGAAACATCTGCAACCAAGCGGTTGTAATTATCACGGCTGACCACAACTCTCATTAAATATCTTGTTGCATCATAGGTGATACCGTTGGTTGTGTTGCCTGCGTTGGATTCCTTAATCCAATAGGTATATGTGCCGACCTGATTATAGGTCAATGCCGAGAAGGTTATATTACCGTTTGCGTCGCCGACGCCTGCTCCGGCCTCATTACCGTTTTCGGTGTTGATAACTGCAAAGGAGAAGGTTATACCGTCGGGAGCATTTGCGGTTGTTTTTGTACCAACAGGTGTTACGCTGACAGAATCGGGGTTGCTGTAATTTACAAATTCTATGGAATCGGTCAAATCAACATAACCGTCGCTGTCACCGTTTACGGATACCGACAAAATGCCTTGTGCAGAATAGGTTAATGTCGCTTGGAACTCAATACTGCTCAAATCGTAGAGCATATTGGGGTCCTTTGCGATTTCGGGAACAACCTCGCTTACTGCAAAGGTAAAGGTCTTTGTTCGGTTGCCCTGCCCGTCGGGAGAAACACCTTCAAGCATTTCATAGGAGAAATAGAAGGTATTAAAGGTTATTGTACCGTCAGACGAGTTTGCGCCTGTTGTTACAACCTTAGAATTATCCTTTTCAACGATTTGGAAGCGGAAGCGTCCGTTTTCGGGATTTATGTCTACATAAGCCCCTGTTACAACATCATAAACCTTAAATGCCTTTTGTGCAACCAAGGTTAAGGGAACATCATCGGGCACATAGGTGTTTGTGAAGGTAACAGCATCGCTGTCCAAATCAAAGGTTTGGTTATTGAGCATAGCCTCGGCGCTCATTGTACCGTCGCCGTTGTCTATAACATTTACAGCCAACATATAGTTGGTTGTATCGTAGGTTACGCCCTTAACACCGCCCGAGATTTCGGAAATTGCATATCTGTAAAGACCGGGCTGAGTGAAGGTCTTGGGGCTGAAGCTAAATTCATAGGTACCCGAAGCCTTAACGATAACCTCACCTGTAAGAGGGTCACCTGCAACAGGATTTAATCTGTCGGGCATTGCAATAAAGCCGAAGGTTGCCGCCTCGGGAAGAATACCGTTCATAACCTTGTTGCCCTTAAGTGTAAGGGTGAGAGGTGTGAGATTATAGGTATTTGTAACCGAAACAGAGGAAACTGTTGTTGCAGCGCCCTTAACTATTGTTACACTGCGTGTGTTATAGGTAGGTGTCCAGCCGGGAAGTGCCGAAATATCCTCGGAAACATTAATAATGGCACCTGCGGGAAGTCCCTTAATTGTAAGTGTTTCTCCATGCTTTATGGAAACAGATGCTTTGCCTGCAGCAAATCTAACAGTATCGGCAGAGGAGCTTCCGTCGAGAGCATATTCGCCGTCAAGCATTCCTGTTGTTTCGGAAAGGAGAATTGTAAAGGTCTTGGTATCGTCGCCGCCCTGAGCAACAATCTTTCTTATAACCATGTCGCCTACATCAGCCCAGTTTTGGGTTGTGTTGGTTGTAATGGTTATTTCGGGGTCGTTATCAATAATAATTGTAGCTGTGTTGGGGAGATAGATTTCTCCGCTTTCGGGCTGAGTTCCCTGTGCATTAACCTTTGCGCTTGCATTGATTGTTACACGGAAGGAAACGGTTTTGGAGGTGTTCGCCGCCATATCGGCGAAATTCCAAGTGATAACGCCATTATCATATACACCGCCGTTGTCTGCCGAAACAAAGGTTGTACCCTCGGGAAGCTTATCGGTTACCTTAACGTCGGCGTTAACATAAACGCCGTCGCTGTTCATGGCGTTATTGTGGAAACGGATGTGGTAAACCAGAGTGTCCCCAACCTTAAAGCCATGGTCGCCGTCGATATTTTGGTTATTAACGTCGGTAACTGTTTTGCCGTAGGGAGGATTATGTGTTGTGTTTGTATATACAGCAGAATTGTTGTCCAAGCGAACCTGAGCCGTATTGTTGATTGTATTGGAAACAACATTAAGGCTCAATGCCGCCTCGGTTACTGTAACGCGGAAGGAAACATAACGTGTTTCTCCTGCAGGTACATTCTTCAATACCCATGTCAAAACATTATTGCTGTCGGGCTTGATTGATGTATCAACAGTATGACCGGTTTCGCCGGTACCGCTTCCTGCGCTGTTTTCAACAAATGCTGTGCCTGCAGGAATATAATCGGTTATTGTCATATCTACTGCTTCGCTGAATATGTTCTTTGCCTCAACAGTATAGGTAAGAACATCGCCTACCTTAACAGCCTTGCCGTTATCATCGAGGATTTCGATTGCATTGTCGGGAAGGTTTAGAGAAACAGTCTTTTTGGGAGTATAGGGGTTAGATTTAAGGCTGAGCATACCGTTGTTACCCAAAAGAACGGTATAGTGAGAATTGCTTGCGTCACCTGTACGGTGAGGGTGGGCAACAATAGAGGATGTACCTGTAAGGTTGGATGCCTTAGCGGTATCGTCGCCGTTAACAACAAGGGTTGCCGCTGTGTAGGCGCCCTTGGGGATATACCATTTTCCGTCAGCCTGAGTTAATCTTGTATCCGCAGGAATGTCAACCTCGATTAATTGGGTTTTCTTAACAGCAGAATAGGTTCCGTCTGCATTGTTGTCGGAGGTCCATTCGAAATATTCACGGACATAATATGCTGTTGTGCCTGCAGGATTGGAGGTAATAGCATTGCCCTTGGCATCAACAAGGAGAGTATCCTGCTGATAGGTATAGAACGCGTTATCTGCCGCCGCATCAAAGGTTGCCTTTGCCATGGGGCGGTGGTGGCTGTCGAGGGCTTCGCCTCTGTTCCAATCGTTTGTAAAGAAATTATATGTGTCGGTTTCTGCATCATAGTTTACAGAGCCGATTCCGTTAACCTTTTCGGAAGCATATTCCTTGGAAATTATGCTTGAAACGTTTTCGGAATTTATGCTGTCCCACAAGCCAACCTCATAAACAACTCTTGCAGGCTCCTGATGCTCAACTGTTGCTGTGTAAACGGCATTGCCGTTTTCGTCAAAGGTTTCGGTAATAAGAACCTTTTCCATAGACAGCAAGCTTGCAGGTGCGCTGATAACCACGGTTTCTTTATAAGGTGCGGTCAATTCACGCTGAACACGAACCATGAAATACAAATATTCGTGGTCGGGATTGGGGTTTGCGCCTCCTGCTTCGCCATAGAAGAAATAGGAACGGCAAACATAATCTGCCCCTGCGGGGATTGTGCCTGCGGCTTTTTGAGCCTCGATAAATTCGATTGTATCGTTATCGGCAAAATCGATAAGCTGAACCTGCTCGTCCTCCTCGCCCGAATTATAGGCGTTGCCCCACCATACAAAGGAATTGTCAAAGCCGTTTTGAGAATAATTTGCCTGATTTGCAGAATCACGGGCAGAAATCAAGAGATTATCGATAAATTTATCTAGAGCTTCTTCGTTTTCAAAGCGGTCGTCTGCGGCAGAAAGCTGCATACGTGTCTTTATAACCTTACGGAGAAGGGCATCAAATTCGCTGTTTGCGTTTTCGGTGTTATAGCTTTGGAGATATTTAGCAAAGCTTTCGCCTTGATAGAAATATCCGCCTGCAAGAACACCCTTCATGTCCTTAACTTCCATATATTCACCGATAGGGTCGGTGAAGGTAACATAGCCGTCAAAGTCATGGTCACCTGTGGAAACCTTTGTGGGAGCACTAATAGCCTTTTGCTGAATGGTGCGTACCATTGCTTCAAAGATAGCTTCCATTTGGCTTACATTGTCTGCGCTGAAATATTCATCATTATAGGCAATGCCGTCTATATATTTTTTAGTAGCATTAATGCTTGAAGCGGTTATTGTATAATTCTGGTCATAGACGGTATTTCCCCATTGGTATGTGTTCACACGAACTTGAAAGCTCGACGGGTTTTCTCTTGTAAAGCTTTCCCAATAGGTTTTCCAGCCATATCTGGAATTAACATTGTTATTATTAGCGGTGTTGCCGTAGTTCCAATAGCTCTTAGCGCCCGAAACGGCAGAATCCCCTGTTGTCCATTCCTTGGGGTTTAGAGTGATTTGTGCAAGAGCGCGCTCATCGCCCGAAAGGGAATTAAGCTCTACGCCCATGGTGTAAACAAAGCAACGGTTGTCGCTGTTTGCTTTTTCGCCATAGTAATGCTCGGTAATAAGCCCCTTATAATAAGCGGCGGTTATTGCTGTTATAAAGCCGTTGCCCTCATAAGCACTGCTGCCGGGGCCCTGCTCGGTAGAGGTTTGAGGATTATACCATTCATCATCGTCGTGAGTGTAGGTAGGCTGACCGTCGGAAAGTACAATCAAAAAGGGTATACGTGTAACAGTTTCATTACTGTTGGGGTCGGTATAGGTGGTGTCTGTTACAGCGGTGAGAAGCTTTGCGCCCTCAACGATACCTGCTTGAATGTTTGTACCGCCGTTTTTGCCGTTACGGTAAGCGTTTACTCGTCTGCGGTTTACAACAACGGTGTCGCGTCCTGCAATATACGAACCGTCGTCTGATGCTTCGCCATCGCTGTCTACCCAACGAAGATGGTTTTCTGCAGCATCTCCGCTGTAATGAGCCAAGGAGGAAAGAAGGTTTGCCGCCGCGTTATTGCTGGTGCCTCCGCCATAGGTACGGCTGGAGAATGCAACAACAGCCACACGGTTATGCTCATTGGCGTTCATCAAGGTCTTTATAGCCGAATTGGTGGCTTTGACCATTGTTTCTGCGCGGTTATTGTCCTTCATAGAGCCCGATGTGTCCAATACAAACACAACGTCCACAGGAGATGTGCTTTGAGAGGACAAGCCCATAACCTGAGCAGATTGGGAAATTGTTATCAAGAAATTATTATCTCCGTCAAGAGATATATTCTGACCGTTAACAGTAATATCACTGTTGCTTACAGATTTACCAACGGTCACCTTACCTGCGTTTATGGTATTGTCACCATAAATCAATTCAGGTCTTGTGAGAGTTTCAGGGTCGGCAACAGTTGTTATTCCCCCGTCAACTGCCTTGCCCGAATCGGCAGCGTAGGTTATATGTGCATAGGGCAATATGCCGAATATCATCAGCACAGCCAGCATTAATGCCGAAACACGCTGCCACAAACGGAAGCTGTTATATCCGTTTAAAGCCTGATTCATTGTTTTCATTTATATATCCTCCTTTAGGCTTTCTTGTTCTTTTCGCAGGTGCAGATGCCCAAAAGCTCGTCACCGTGTAAATAATGAACACAATTACAGCATTCCTCGCCGTTTTTATTTCCTATATAATGGGGGCAGATATCCTGCATTTGTGTTACAAAGGGATGTCCCTCGGACGTGTGGAGAGGACATTCCAAAAAATTAGGGTAAATGGGAACAACCTCATTAAATCTGCTGTGCCGTTCGGCTTCGGAATAATATCCATATTTAAGCTCGAAGGTTTTTCCGAAAATCGTTATGATTTTATAAAGGTCCCCTTCTTTTGCTAATGTACTCATAAATATTTTCCTTTCTGTTTAGAGTGAGTTAAGCAAATCCGAACCACCTAAAAGTCGTCTTTTTGCGCCCTTTTCGGCGTTTCGGTCTTGCAATACGTGAGTATTGCGGCATCCTCAACAGCCAAAAATCATCACAAAAATTCTTCCTTTTAGGTCAAAGATTTTTCGTCGAGAGAATTTTTGGACAATCGAGGAAAAAACGGAGTGAATACTAACGTATTCACGAGTATTTTGACGAGGAGTGAGCGGAAATTATCCGCCGAAAAATGCTTCGGATTTACTTAACTCACTCTAATCAAAGAAAATAAAAAATCCGCATATATTGCCTCTTTGACAATATTTTAGCGGATTTTATTCTTTTATTCTATTACCCAAGTGAAATTTTTTAGGATATAATTTTTCGGCAATTATATATCTGCAAAAAGCGCTTAGGGATATGCTACAAAATGGTTATTAATTCATCACGGCCGCTGACACCGCCCTTGGATACGGCAATTCGGATAGCCTGCTTTACTGCCGCAACCGAAATATGCAACGCCTCGGCTATTTCGCCGTTGCTTAATCCAAACGCCGCAAGCTTGGCAACCTCACGCTCTCTTGCGGTAAGGCTTGTGGAAATCTTTTTGTTGCGGACTGTTCCGCTAAGTGTAGCCCAGCCGATGCTGTATGCCTTGGTCAGCTCCTTGAATTTTTCTAAATGCTCGGGTGCAATTATGGCAAGCCTTTCGTCCAAAAGAGTGTCCAAGGGTTTTTTATGCTCTGCCAATATGCCGAAAAGCCCATCGGGCAAAGCGAGCCTTATAGCTCGGTCGATGTGGCGTATGGCTTGGGCATTATTACCGCTGTTATGATATGCCGAGGCACAAATAAGGCGGAGATAAATTTCGGCAATAACCGTCTTGTCGGCAATGGCTTGGGATATCATGGGCTCGATTGTGTTGGGTATTATTGACATTAATGTAAGGCCCTGAATACCCTTCATTTCAAACTGCTTTGAAGCGATAGCATAGCTTGCCACATAAAGGTATTTTGCATAAAAAACCTTTACGGCAGGGAGAGAATCGGGGTGTAACGGCTCGAAATCGCCCATTTTGAACCATTCGGGAAAATCCAGCATCTCATAATTTGAGGCATTAAGCGCCGCCAAGGCAAGGGACATAATATCGCTGTCCTCGTCGGTTCGCATAGGTGCCTCACAAATATGCTGCTTGGCTCTTACCCAAAGCTTAACGTCACCTCGCCACATAGCGCAAAAGCCAAGAAGTATACCGCTTGCCAAAACGGCATAAAATCCCGAACGGCGCTCTAAAAGAGAATTTGCCTTTGTATAAGCCCGATCGATTTCGCCCCTTGCATAGGCGATTTCCGCTTCAAACAATATCTGAGCCTCGGGATTATAGCCAAGACCTTGTATAGCTTCTTCGGCACAGCCTGCTGTGTGATAAAGGCTTGTCATATCCAAAAACAGAGATTTTCTCGGCAGGGGCATATTCTCGATAATACCCTCCTGCCCCTTGGATTTTCCTGCAGGACGTCCGGCATCGGCAGGTATCATCCAAGCTCTCCCCCATTGAACGGCACCCTCAATCAAGCCATCCTTACAAGCCATTTGGACATATCTTGGGGTGACTCCCCATTTTTCCGACGCTTCCTTTACGCTTATCATATTCATGGCAATTCCTCGGCTCCTTCGCTTATGAGAAATTAGGTTTACTTCGTTTATACGAAATATATTTTACTTCGTTTAAACGAAGAAGTCAATAGCTTCTCTAAGATTTTTCAACAATAGTTTTCTATCTTAATGATGTTTTTTGGGCATAATGAACAATAAGACTCCTAACCGAGGCTCTTTATCATTCCTCAACGGTATTTTATATTGACACGCCCCCTAAAATGAAGTATACTAAACACGACATTTCTGAAAGGGAAAAACCGTGGCAATGCCGCGGTACAGGAATTATAATGGGATTTTTTAAAAACATACTTAAATCGGTTTTAAAGGAAGCCGTAGGCGAGGCTATCGAAAAGCAATTCGGCAATAATACACAGTCTTATTCTGCCCCTGCCCCCAAGACAGCCCCCTCTGCTGTCAGCAAAAACAATTACGAAAAGAACCCTGCCACAGACGAAAATTATTTTGCTCAGCTTATTACAGAAGAAAATTTTCCGGGCTACACAATCGAAAGGTCGGTTTCTCCTTCGGTTTTTGATTCCTCTGCACATCCAAGCTGTTTCCCCATTTCCTATCTTTTCAAAAAGGACGGAAGAAACGTTTTGGCTGTACTTATTATAAAGGACAACCAATACAGAGCGATGATTGCTGTGGGAACCTATCAGATTCTTGATGACAACAATATCCCCTACATAAGATTTTTCAAGGGCTGGCAAAACGAAAAGAATTATGTTTTGAACAGAATCAAGGAAAACCTTAAATAATTTAATTTTGACAAAAAAACAGAGAGAAACGCATTAAATTGCGCCTGCGGTGAACAAAGCACAGACAGCTTTTTAAAAGCTTTGCAGGCAGTGTGTCTGTGTACGGTTTGGTAGCATAAAATTATGCTGTTAAATTATTTTCTCTCTGTTTTTTGTTTTTGGAGGAAAAATGGACATTATTTCAAGGCTTTCACTCCATGAGGAATGGGAAGGCTTTTTGGATTACAAAGCCAACCTTTGCCATATTTCAAAAAGCGAGCTTGAGGATTTGAAATCCTTTGTTGAAAACCGAGAATATCTAAAAACAGCCGAGAAAATCCAAAAGGGCGAGGAATTTCCCTATCCAAAAAGGCTTCTCATTAACAAAAAGGGCACAGGGAAAAAGAGAATCGTTTATGTTTACCCAAGGGAGGAAAGCTATTTATTAAAGCTTATTTCCTTTATGCTTCGGGATTTTGACCATTGCTTTGCCCCCAATCTCTATTCCTTCCGTAAAAACAGAGGGGTAAAAAGAGCTGTTAACGACATTCTTTCCCACAAAAATCTCGATTCCCTTTATGTTTACAAGGTTGATATCCACGATTATTTCAATTCCGCCGATGTTCAATTGCTTTTGCCCATGCTTAAGGAAGCCCTCGGAAAAGAGGAACGGCTTTTTGAATTTCTCAAAAACCTTCTTGAAAACCCCTTTGCAGAATCCGAAGACGGATTAATCCTTCAGGAGCAAAAGGGCATTATGGCAGGTGTGCCTACGGCGGCGTTTCTGGCAAACCTTTATCTTTCCTCGCTTGATTGGCATTTTTATGAGGAAAAGGTTATTTATATGCGGTATTCCGACGATATTTTGGTTTTCGGCAAAACAAGAGAGGAAGCAGAAGCCCACAGAGATTACATTTTAAACACATTAACCGCCATGAACCTTACGGTAAACCCCAAAAAGGAAAGCTTTTCCAACCCTTATGAGGAATGGACGTTTTTGGGATTTTCATATCATAACAAAATTATCGATGTTTCGAAAATCTCCACAGAAAAGCTTAAAAGCAAAATGCGGAGAAAGACAAGAGCCTTGAAAAGATGGGCTGACCGAAAGGGCGTAGAGGGCGAAAAACCTGCAAAAGCCTTTATCCGAAAATTCAACCAAAAGCTTTTCGACAACCCCGTTGACAGCGAACTGACCTGGACAAAATGGTTTTTCCCTATTATAACCACCGACCGTTCGTTAAAGGAGATTGACGGTTATATGCAGGAATGTATAAGATACCTTGGCTCGGGCAAACGAAACAAGGGAAAATATAAAATAACCTATGACCAAATGAAGGAATGGGGTTATATTAATTTAGTAAACGAATATCACAAAAAATCGTTGACAGAGGATGAAAAATAGTATAAAATCAACAATATAAAAGAATGAAATTCCGAAAGGAGAATTTTTATGAAAGCCAAACGCATATTATCGATTCTTTTGACCATGTCGTTAATGCTGACCTTGGTTTTAACCTTGGGAATGACCAATGCATCGGCAGTAACCGAAATTTCCAATAATGCGCCCTATATTACCGCAATTGCAGGCGAAGCATTGGAGCTTTCGGGCTATTCCTTGGTTTTTGACGGCGATGCCACCGCCACAGCCGACATCGTCTGGAAGGACCAAAACGGAAGCGAAATAACATCAATAACTCCCGATTCCAAGGGTGTTACAGCTATAACCGCAGAGGCAAACGGCAAAACAAAGGCTGTTTATGTTGTTGCCAAAAATGCCGACGATTCCGAATATGTTCTTTTTGAAGCCAATTTTTCGGATTATTCCTCAATTCAGGATTTAAAGGACGCCGGCTTTAGCTTTAACAAGCAGGATCTCCTTTATAAGCTTGAAAACGGCAATCTTGTTATAGGAAGCACAAGCGACGATTATGCAAGAATGATTTTGCCTCAATGGTTGGGTGATTTCGGTGATTATTCTATAACAACCGAGGCGAAATTCCTTACTACAACAAACACAAGCCGTTGGTTCGGCATGGTTTTCCGCGCTCAGAACGAAAACGGACAGCAATATCCCTATTATCACATCTGCACCCGTGAAAACACAACTCTTGCAAACGGCGTTGAATTTGCCGAAAGAACCGAAGCCGACGTCTGGAACGTTGCCGAAAAGGCATCTGCCACAGTTGCTTCATTGAAAACCGATTATCACACCTTTAATGTTCAAGCCAAGGGCAACGATGTTCAATATAACATCGACGGCAAGGAAATTATTTATGTTACCGAGGCTGTTATGGGCATCAAAACCAAGGCTTATAAAAAGGGCTTGGTTGGCATTACCGTAAATTACGGCACCTTAGCCCTTAAAAATATTAAGGTAGCTGTTCAGGAAAATTCCCCCAAGCGCCCCAATAAAACTCTTGTGCTTCTCAACAACAAGCATGAGGACAATAACCTCCGCAACGCTATTGCAAATGTTCAGAATATTCAAGGTGACATCGACAGCCAGCTCAACAGCACAAGTAATGTTGGCGTAGCTCTCTTTAAGGCAAGCGATGTTTCCGACATGACCGCAGTTTTCAAAACCTGCAAAAAGAAGGGCATTATCCCTACTGTTCACATTACCTCAAACGGAGAAGCAGACGCAGTTCTTTCTGCAATAACCTCGGCTAGCCTCAGGGACGTAAACGTTGTTTCCGAAAGCGCAGAGGTTATCGGATATATCCGCGGAAAGAGCGTTTTTGTAAGAACAGGCTTGATTGTTGACCTTCAGCAATCCACTCTCACCTCGGCAGAGGCAAACGAAATCCGAAAATCGGTTCGCTCTGCTCCTGCAACCTTCTGTATTATCGAAAGCACCAATGCCACAAAAGAGGCTGTTTCGGAATTGCAGGAATTGGCGGTTGCAGTTTGGGTTAAGGTTGCATCCACACCCTCAACAGATGAATTTATTATCGAAGCCATGAAGGCTGTTACCTCAGGTGCAAACGGTATTATTTCGGAAAACGCAAACGAAATCACCAAGGTTATCAATCAAAACCTTGCCGAAAATGCCATGACAAGAACCCCTATTATGATAGGACACAGAGGCAACCCCAGCCAAGCACCCGAAAATTCACTTTCAGGCTTTATTACAGCTTATGAAAACGGCGCCGACATTTTCGAGGTTGACGTTGAAATAACCTCCGACGGCGAAATTATCATAATGCACGACAACACCCTCAACCGTACAACAAATTATAAAGGTACAAAAAAGATTAACCAAATGAAGCTTTCCGAAGTTAAGGAATATTATCTCCTTGGCAAGGACGGAAAGGTTTCGGAGGAAAAGGTTCCTACATTAAAAGAGGTCTTGGATGAATTTAAGGATAAGGATTGTAAAATCTTTGTAGAATTTAAGGGCAACAATTCGGCAAACGTTGGCGCAACCGCAAAAATCATTCAGGAATACGGCATGGAGGACAAGGTTGACGTTATCTCCTTCTCGGGTAAATTCCTCGAGCAGACTCATCAAAGCCTCCCCGGTATGTCAACAGGCTTCCTTTCCTCCTATAAGCTCACCTCTCCCACATACGTTGATGCTGTTGAAGGTATTATGAGAGCATTAAACGATGCACAGAAATACAACAGCACAATCAACACAGGAAGCGGTATCTTTACTCTCCATTTTGAGCAGGCGGCAACCGACCGCGGTGTTACCGTTTGGCCTTGGACCTATGTTGCATCAAGCAACAACGGCGCGTTCCTTTCTTGCTGTGACGGCTTGACAACCGACGATGTTCAATGGTGCAAGGATATGGCAAAATATATCCAGTCCGATTCCTACGACACAACAATCAATGTTAGCGGTACTCCCGACATTAACATTTCCTCGGTTACCTACGGCAACGCTGTCAACACAATTTCCTCCGAAAGCCTTATTGTTTCGGTTTTAACAGGCAAGGATAAGGTTAAGGTTGAAAACGGTAAGCTTTACGGTGTTCAAGGCGGTACAGCAACTGTTGTTTACGGCTATCCCACCAAAACAACCGACGGAGGCGAATATGTCCTCTATACCCAGCCTATTACAATTAATGTTGTAGGCGGTGAGGCGCAGATTAATGCCGAAAAGGGCTTGTCCACCCCCGTTATTATCGCAATAATTGCCGCAGTTGTTATTCCCTTGGGAATCCTCGGCGGAATGCTTGTATCCAAGAAGAAAAAAGAGAAATAATGCGTGTTTTCAACACGCAGCGATATAAATCCCTAGCGGGATTTGCGATATACGCAAATGCCTGCGATATACCTGCGGTGCGATATGCGCCTGCGGGCGCGTAAGGGATTTATATCATATCGCAACCGAACGTAAGTGAGGTTATATCGCAATTGAGTAAAACGAAATTATATCGCTGTTTGCAGCGCAAACAATATCGCGCTTGCAAAGCAAGCATATCGCTTTCACTAACGGCGAAACAATAGCTTCGGCGATATAAATCCCTAGCGGGATTTGCGATATACGCAAATGCCTGCGATAT
>JAZSFY010000236.1:0-2158 GCA_045532415.1 Eubacteriales bacterium
TACCCTTTGCAACCAGGCCCTTACGCACGGTTTCGGTAATCTTGAATGCGCGGCCCTCCTCCATACCCTGGTGGATGAGGTAAACCATTATGTTGTCACGCGTACCGATAACCTCGGAAATGGTGCAGGTGCCGTTTTCAATGAGGTCCTTTGCGTTACCGAGATAAACGTCGGTACCGTGGGACAGACCCGAAATCTGCAAAAGGTCAGCAAAGTTCTTGGGTCGGCAATCGAGAAGCATTCCGCGAACGAAATCGGTTCCGAATTCGGGAATACAGAAGGTTCCGTTTTGGGAGAAAATCTCCTCCGGGGTAACGCCCAATGCCTCGGTTGAGGTAAACAGCGAATAAACCGCAGGGTCACTCATCGAAACAGCGTTTACGGGTATGCCCGAAAATTCCTCAAGATATTTATATGTTGTAGGAACAACGTGTCCCAGCTCGTCAAGCTTCAGAATGGTGTCATGTATAGAATGGAAGTCGAAATGGGTTGTAACAATATCCGATTTCACATCGTCGGCAGGATGCTGAACGGGACAGAAATCGAAGATGGTCTTATCTCTCGGCACAACTATCATACCCGCAGGGTGCTGACCTGTTGTCTGCTTAATCTGCGCGCTCTCAACCATTTTGGATAAACGGTCGAGCTCGGCGCCCGATAGAGTTATTCCCTTTTTCTCGGCATACGCCTTGGCAAAGCCGTAGGCCGTGCGCTCAGCAATGGTGGTTATAGTACCCGCCTTGAAAACGTTATCCTTGCCGAACAGCTCCTCGGTGAACTTCTGCGCCTGCGCCTGATATTCATCCGAGAAGTTAAGGTCGATATCGGGAACCTTATCACCCTTAAAGCCAAGGAAGGTTTCAAAGGGGATATCGTGGCCGTTGCGCTCGAGCGGAGTATTGCATTTAGGACAGTTTTTTTCAGGCAAATCAAAGCCCGAGCCCACGCTGCCGTCTGTGAAGAACTCGCTGTGGCAGCAGTTCGGGCAGACATAGTGCGGCGCCAAGGGGTTAACCTCCGAAATGCCCGCCATTGTGGCAACAAAGGAAGAGCCAACCGAGCCTCGAGAGCCGACAAGATAGCCGTGCGCCTCGGAATCGGCAACCAGCTTCTGCGCTGTTACATACATTATAGAGAATCCGTTCTTGATAATGGAGTTCAGTTCCTTCTCCAAACGCTTTTCAACGATTTCGGGAACGGGGTCGCCATATATCCTATGAGCGTTCTCCCAGCATATCTCGCGAAGCAGCTCGTCCGAGCCCTCTATCACAGGCGGATAGTTTCCATCGGGCACGGGAATAACATCGGGCGATATCATTTCGGCAATCTTCGCGGGGTTATCAATAACAAATTCCTTGGCGCGCTCGCCGAAATAATCGAAATCGGAGAGCATCTCCTCGGTGGTTTTGAGATAAAGCGGAGCCTGATGGTCAAAGTCCTCAAAGCCCTGTCCCGCAAGGAGAATTTTACGGATTATTTCATCCTCTTTTTTGCAGAAGTGAACGTCGCCCGTTGCAACAACAGGCTTACCAAGCTTGTCCGCAATCTCAACTACCTTGCGGTTAAAGTCCTTTATAACCTCAAAATCGGTGACATGCTTAAAGGGGTTTTCCTTGGTTTGTCCCGTCTTTTTATCAACCCTCGTGATTTTAGATTCCCTCACCATAAATCCGTTATTACCGAGCGGCTGAATTTCGAGGTAATCATAATAAGAAGCGATTTTAAGAAGCTCCTCATCCGATGCGCCCGCAACGATAGCCTGATAAAGCTGTCCCTGCTCGCAGGCGCTGCCGATAATAAGACCGTCGCGCAGAGCGTCGAGGTCGGATTTTAAGGTGAGCGGTCGTTTATAAAAATGGTCAAGGTGCGCTTTGGACACAAGCTTATAAAGATTTTTAAGACCAACAAAATCGCGCACCAGAATTATCTGATGATATCTTTTAAGCTTGGTGATATCGGTTTCCCCTGCGGTATCATCGGCAAAATAGGCCTCAACGCCGTAAATTACCTTGAACTCGCCGCCGGATTTTCTGATAGCCTTAACAGCCGCAGCCGCAGCAGGATACGCCTGAACAACGCCGTGGTCCGTAATGGCAATGGCCTTATGTCCCCATTTATACGCTTGATTTATAAGGTCGCCCGCCGAAGCCACGGCATC